>CAOXUF010000031.1 GCA_948560485.1 uncultured Eubacterium sp. | reverse complement strand
GAATTGATTTACGAACCCCTGAAAATCCCATAGAATGGGCATTTTCAGGGGTCTTTTGTGTTCTTGGGAAAGGTTCATAACTTATCGTAAATTACCGTATTTTGAGTGCCGGTTTGGGGGATTTTTGGGGGAAGAGTTGGGGGAAAGGGTATCCCCCAAATGGTATGTGAAAGTTTGCCTCGTTCTTTTCGTAAAAGGGATGAAGTTTGCTTCGTATTTCTTTTTACGGAACGGACTTATTTGTTGTGTTTTTGTCTAAAAAGGCATTGGAATCGGATTGGGTAAAAAAGGGGTTAATGATTTCCAAGGAATAAAGAAATGGGAAGAAATTAAATATATGAAGTATGGGCAATATATTCATCAACAATTAGAAATGTTTAATTTTATAGAAATGGATAGTTAGGGGAAGACTTTGAGGAAAAACAGCAGGCAGAAAACGAGAACATAGTTTGAAATTAAAATAAGAATAGGGGCTGTAACAATTATAAAAACATAGGTCTTTACTTCATAACAAAATAATAGTATAATTTTATGAAAAGATTGATATAAAAGACGGCTGCCAGAAATGGCACAGGAAAGAAAAGTATAACAAAAATGAAGGGAGAGAGGATTATGTTTATAAAAGCATCAGCGGCATTAAGAAATGATTATGCAACGATATCTGCACTGGCAAAAGAAACAAAAGAACCCATATATATAACCAAAAATGGAGAGGGTGACTTAGTATTAATGAGTATTGATGCCTTTGAAAAGCGGGAACAGATGTTGCAATTAAGAGCAAGGGTACTTCAGGCAGAGCAGGAACGAATAGAAGGACAGCCGACAATCAGTGTGTCAGAAGCGAGAAAGCGTCTAAGGGAGAGAGCCAGTGAAGCATAGGGTGGAAATTCTGCCTTCCGCATGGGAGGATTTGAAAAAAATAGAAGATTATTATATTCTGCAGTTTGATGTGCGGACAGCGTTGAAAGTCAGTGACCATATTTTAGATACTATCGAACGTCTGGAGCAGTTTCCTGATCCCGGTTCGGCTACTCCGGACGATTGGCTGAATGAGCAGGGATACCGGATGGTAATCTGCAAAAAACATATTGCCATATACCGGGTTACTCATGAAACCGTATATGTATACCACATCGCAGATACCCAGACGGATTACACAAAGTTATTTTATCAGTAAATTCTATTAATAGGCTGGCTTAGGAGAGGACAGGAGGGCATTTTTATTTAAGTTGTGAGAATTGCCAGACAGTGTCTGTTAAATTGAGTTGGTCTGTTAGAGAATGAAAAATACAAGCTTGACCACCCCCGAACCCGCCTGACCAACTTTCCGTTTTGACCAATTCAGAGAAAGAAATCACAGGCAGAAAACAGGCAAAAGAACCTGACAATCAAAAAGTTGACCAACCGTAAATTCCACTAACAGAAAACATTGGAAAAACGCTAGTCTGTGCAGTAAATGCACAGACCTGTGTGAACAGTAACAAAATACTTGACACGTTAATAAAATTGGTAAAAAGTAGTTGTAATGTATAAGGCAGTATGGTATAATTTTCTTTAATAAAAAAGGAAAAAGTTGTTGACAATGTATATAGGATGTGGTATCATGTTAAACTACCACATAAATAATACGTTAAAAGCAAAGAGGTGATAGGTATGACTGAAACTAAGATTGTAATGGATCGTTTTATGGAAAGATTAGGAAACAATGAGTTTGAGAAGGAAAATCAGCCAAACAATGGTCCGGAAATCAGCTTGGACTTTATTGATGCACAATTGCAGTCATATTCTAAACTCTTAAAGTCGGGTATTGTAGAAGCGGCATTGAGCGAGTAAGAGGTGTTTTATGCTGAGTACGGAAAAAGAGCAGGCTGATTTTTGTACAGAGTTTAATATATCAGATGAAAAGTTTAGAAATTCTCGATTGACATGGATGGAATTAGATCAAATTGCAGAGGATTTTGAGCATAAAAGGAATGAACATCAAAACACTGTAAAACAGTATGCGGAGGTATTACAAAAGTGTTTAGGTGTTCATTCTTTAAGTTATAGGGTTAAAGATACAAAACATTTGATTGAAAAGATTATTCGTAAAAATCCCAAATATCTAGAGGCGGGAAATGCTCTGGCCTTAAATAATTATGAGCAAGAAATTACAGATTTGATGGGAATTCGCATTTTGCTTTTGTTTAAGGAAGATTGGCTTGAAGTTCATAATTATCTTATGGAAATGTATAAGAGTGTATTGCTGGAGGATCCATTCGCATATGTACGAGAGGGCGATGATACTCATTTATATGAGAATAAGATTGAAATAAGAAAAGAAAAACCTTATAGATCAGTCCATTATGTAATTCAATCAGATAAAGGATTGGCAATTGAAATACAAGTTCGTACTTTATATGAAGAGGCGTGGAGTGAGATTGACCATAAATTGCGTTATCCGTACAATTTAACAAACGAAATGTTAGCTAATTATATAAATATTATGAACCGACTCACTGGAGTGGGAGATGAGATGGGAACTTTTATCCATAGCTATATTAAAAATTTTCAAGAAAGTTTATATGCTGGTGTTACAGATGAGAATGAAGTATATCATTTTATCTTACATGAAATTGAGAAGTGTGATAATATAGAAGTGAAACAAGCTATTGTGGATAAAATTAAGCAGGCTGATAACTATCGTGAAATGAAAAAAATGGCGGATTTACTGAAAAATATTTTGAAATATAAATAGTAGGAGTGTTACGATGGATAAGGAACGTGTAAAGGAACTAAAAGAAGAGTTAAATGAATCTTTTACAGATGCGTACATACACAATGCGGGAACTCTTATTCATAAACTGGCAGAGCAATTTTATAAGGAAAACAACCTAAAAGGAAAAATTTACTTTAATGATGATATCTTTAATCATTGCTTGATAGATATTTTGGTTGATTTAGCACGATTAAAACATTTTCATGATATTAGTCGGGTAAATTATGTTAAGTTTATTGCGTATACTGCTTCATGGTGCTTAAAGAGAAAACCATTTCAAATTGTAGAAGGCTGTGAGGAAGATTATATATACATCAATGAGAGGTTTGCTTTGACGTTACTTTTACAGGCTGGCAATTGCTATGATGAGAATGTAAACTATTATGATGAAGATCAGAAAGATCTTGTAAAGGGTATTGGACAAATTTATTATCATCTCAAATATAGAAATACGAACCCTCAAACATTGGAATTATTTTTGATAGGTTTAGAAAATGGAAGGAAAACTTATACTGTGAATTAAGAAGATGGGAGATAACCGGTTTTAGATAGGCCTCTAAATGGAATAATTTAATTGAAGGATGAAAAAATGTTTTACATAGCCGATTGGTTTTCAAAAACGAGAGTCAATCGGCTATTTTCATGTCCGAATATTCAAAAACAGATAGCAAATATCCAATCACGGGCAGGAAAGGAGCTGAGATTTATGACATATATTGCACCGGAAGTCGTGCAGGAAGCGAAGCGGATGGACTTGTTGACGCATTTGAAAAATTAGGAGCCTTATGAGCTTGTGCATTTTTGAGGGAACACCTACACCACGAAAAACCATGACTGGTCATATTTTCACCACCTGTATTTAATATTGGGCACTTCTATTAATGTAGAAGCAATTGTACATTTATACCATGACAATGCAACAAATCATTAAGTAGCAAACGCCGTTTAACGCAAAGTTGAAAGAATGAGTAAAAGATATATGGAGGAGAAAATGCAATACTCAACAGAAGAAAGCAAAGCAATATGGAATCAAAATGCGAAATTTTGGGATAATGTAATGGGTGATGAATCGAATGATTTTCACAGAGAGGTAGTTCGTCCCAAAGCCACGGAACTTTTAAATCCCAATCCTACAGATTATATTTTAGATATTGCTTGTGGAAATGGAAATTATTCTGCATACCTTGCGGAAAAAGGTGTTTCGGTTGTTGCTTTTGATTACAGTGAAAACATGATTGAATTGGCAAAGAAGCGTCAGGCACGATTTGCAAATAAAATTGAATTTTGTGTAGCAGACGCCACAAATAGAGAGAGTTTAAGAACATTAAAAAGAAGCTGTTTGTTCACGAAAGCGGTTTCAAATATGGCAGTCATGGATATTACGGATATTAAGCCATTATTTATGGCAGTTTATGACATGTTGGCTGATGATGGAGTTTTTGTGTTTGTAACACAGCACCCTTGTTTTGTCACGCTGACTGAAAAGTATATGACGCCACACAGCTATTATGATATTGCTATCGAGGGCCAGCCGAAAAAGCAGTGTTATTATCATCGCTCTTTACAAGATATTTTTAATCTTTGTTTTCAAACAGGATTTGTGATTGATGGATTTTATGAGGAATGTTATAAAGACAACAAAGAAATTCCTATGGTAATCATTGTAAGAGCCAGGAAAGTTGTATAGCGGAAAATATTTCATGAAGGGTTTGATCAAATTTGTCTTTGGAAGTAAACTTTAAGACAATGTGTTATAATAGCTTTATTCCAAATAAGGAGTAAACAAATTCCCCCAAAATGGAAAATGGTTATCCCCCAAATTTGTTGCGTTTAGGTAAAGGATATAGCCGCCCTAATCTGAATAATATGAGAAAGTTTTATTTAAGGTATCCAGATTATCATTTAGTATCTGATAAATTGAGCTGGTCACATATCTGTGAACTGATAAAAATTGCTCTTTGTCAAGCTGGTTGAATTATCCATCTTTCTATGTCATAATAAAATGGGTGAATGTCATGGAATGTATCGCTTCGCTGGGTACAGCGGCTGTGCAAGGAAAATCGGATTGAGGGGGCTATGAATATTAACCGTGTATGGCTTATTCCCCAAACGGCTAAGAAGCCTGCTGATGGCAGATACAAGAGAAACAAGGAACAGGACGGGATTGATTTATGAAAACTATTTTAATCATTGACGATGATGCACATATTGGAAATATGCTAGAAGAAGCACTTTCAAAAGAGGGCTATAGAGTTTCTCGTGCATATTCGGGAACAGAAGCATTACTTGTGCTATCTGGTACTCGCCCCGACCTTATCTTGCTTGATTTGATGCTGCCTGGACTAAGCGGTGAAGATGTCCTTCCAAAATTAAAGGGGATACCTGTCATTGTAGTAAGTGCAAAAGTCGATATTGATAATAAAGTGGATATATTGCTTAGTGGTGCAGTTGATTATGTGACAAAGCCTTTCAGTACAAAAGAACTGTTAGCCAGAATTGCTGTTCATCTTAGAACTGCATCAAATACTACCGTCAGTCCTGCGTTGACATTTGATGATATTGCTTTGAATACAGATACTCATACTGTAACAATAAACGATACAAAGATAAAACTGACAAGAACGGAATATGCCATCTTGAAGCTGCTTATGCAAAATCAGACACAGGTTGTTACGAAATCCCTATTGTTAGATCGTATCAGCACAGACACTCCAGATTGTACGGAAAGCTCTCTTAAAATGCATATTAGCAATTTACGCAAAAAACTTCGTGATATAAGTGGAAAAGATTATATTGAAGCTGTCTGGGGTATTGGTTTCAAAATGCGAACGGAATAATATTTACTATTTCTTTACTATTTTCTTTACTAACTTCTTTACGATTACTCGGTAAAATGTCAGCATCACATAAAGGAGGAGGTTATTTTTTATGGAATATGTTCTCGAAATAAACGCCTTGAGTAAAAACTATAAAGATTTCAAAGCGTTAAACGGACTATCTATGAACATTCCCAAAGGAGCTATTTATGGCTTTGTGGGGAGAAACGGTGCTGGCAAAACAACACTCATTCGCCTGATCTGCGGTTTACAAGATCCAACATCTGGTGATTACACGCTATATGGAAGGAAAAATACAGACAAGGATATTGTAAAATCCCGAAGAAGAATGGGAGCGGTTGTAGAAACTCCGTCTATTTATCTTGATATGACAGCAGAGGATAATCTAAAACAGCAGTACCGTACTCTGGGGCTTCCATCATTTGACGGACTGACTGAAATTTTGAAGCTGGTTGGTCTTGACAACACAGGAAAAAAGAAAGCAAAAAATTTTTCTCTTGGTATGCGGCAAAGATTGGGTATCGCAATCGCTCTTGCCGGCGCCCCAGACTTTTTGGTTTTAGATGAGCCTGTAAACGGTCTTGACCCACAAGGCATCATTGAGATTCGAGAGTTGATTTTGAAGCTCAATCGGGAACAGCAGATTACAGTTTTCATTTCAAGTCACATACTTGATGAACTGTCTAAATTAGCAACTCATTATGGTTTTATTGACAATGGATATATTGTAAAGGAAATGAGTGCAGATGAATTAGAAGCCGCTTGCAAAAAATGTATCCGAATGGAAGTCAGCAACACAAAAGCGCTTGCTCGTGTGCTTGATGAAATGGGCATTGATTATAAAATAATTACGGACGAAACTGCTGCTGTGTATGCAAAAGTGAATATATCTCAGCTGACTGTGGCATTAGCAAAAGAGAATTGTGAAGTGATTTCAATGCAAGAGCGTGATGAAAGTCTTGAAAGCTACTATGTCAGCCTTGTGGGAGGTGGAAAAAATGCGTAAATTATTATCTGCCAATTTTTCCCGGCTTTGGAAAGACAAAATATTCTGGCTCTGTATGGGATCTATGTTGATTTATTCTGTTGTATATATGCTGAATGGGAGCAGACAGGCAACAATCCACTTATCAGAATACAATTACAGTATAGATAAGTATTACTTTCATTTTGCCGTGATTATTGGGGGGTTTTGTGCATTGTTCAGCAGTATGTTTTTAGGGACGGAATATAGTGACGGAACAATCCGAAATAAAATGATTGTCGGTCATACAAGAACAAGCATTTATCTTGCGAATCTGATTACTTCATTCGCTGCAACATTGCTGATCATGTTCATCTGGATGATTGGAGCATTGGCTGCCATTCCTGCTCTCGGTGTTTGGAAAATGGGTGTACCTAATCTGCTTGTATATCTGTTCATTGCTGTTATGTTTGAAGCTGCTTTTTCAGCAATATTTACTTTTGTCTGTATGCAAAGCACGAACAAAGCCATTACCGTTGCAGTTTCTATGTTACTGTTTCTTGGACTTCTTGTTTTTGCAAGTATGATATATAATGGTCTTTGTGAGCCGGAAATGGCAGGTAGTGTTCAAATAACTGCGAACGGAATGGAAATGGCTGAGCCAACTCCCAATCCAAACTATGTTAGTGGAGTTACACGGACGGTTTATGAATTTATCATTGATTTTTTGCCTACGGGACAGGGCTTACAAATGTGGCAGTTGGAAATTGGAAATGCTGCCCAAATGGTTCGTATGCTTATATCATCTGCCGCCATTACTGTTTTGACAACCTTAGGCGGAATATTCATTTTCAAGAGAAAAGATTTGAAGTAAGGAGCTTGCTATGGAAGTGTGGTTATGGGCGGTTATCGGCATGATGGCTTTGCTTATCATTGCTTTGCTTGTAAAAATTTATATTTTGAAAAAAGCAGCAAAGGAAATTGACAATGCTTTTGCCGATAGGCTCATAACCGATACCAACACGCTGATCGATATTTCTTCAGGCGATCGAGTTATGCGTCATTTGGCAGACAGCATAAATAAAGAGCTTCGTAAACTTCGTGCAGAACGGCGTCGTTTTCAGCAAGGCGATACGGAATTAAAAAACGCTGTTACGAATATTTCTCATGACTTGCGAACGCCACTCACGGCAATTTGTGGATATTTGGATTTGCTTGAGCAAGAAGAAAAATCCAAAAATGTAGAACGGTATATTGAAGTAATCCGAAATCGGTCAGAAGTGTTAATGCAATTGACGGAGGAACTGTTTCGATATTCAGTTATTATTTCCAGAGGTAATAATACGGTAAGAGAGCCGATTGCCATAAACGGAGTTTTAGAAGAAAGTATCGCGGCTTTCTATGCTGCCCTAAATGAAAGAGGTATCACGCCGAAGGTACGAATGCCAGAAGCTAATGTTATCAGATTACTTGACCGTTCCTCTTTAGCTCGTGTATTTTCTAATCTTTTGAATAATGCAATTAAGTATAGCGATGGAGATTTCGATATTACTCTTTCCGAAACAGGCGAAATAACTTTTACGAATACGGCATCTGGATTGAACGAGGTGCAGGTTGGTAAATTGTTTGACCGATTTTATACGGTGGAAGCTGCGAGAAAATCAACAGGTTTAGGTCTGGCGATTGCCAGAACATTGATTGAGCAAATGAATGGAACAATAGCAGCTGAGTATTTTGAGAACAAGTTGAGTATTTGCATTTCATTTCCAGATATGTAAACATAAAGAAATGATACGATGGAGGAATATCATGGAACAGAAAATTAAAATTAGAAATGAGGAAAAGGCTGATTATGAAATCGTAGAAAGAATAACAAGGGAAGCCTTTTATAATCTTTACATTCCAGGATGTGTGGAGCATTATTTAGTCCATATCATGCGGAATCATAAAGACTTTATTCCAAAATTAGATTTCGTTTTAGAGTTAAATGGAAGCATTATTGGAAATATTATGTACACAAAGGCAAAGCTAATGGATGAAAACGGAGGTATGAAAGAAGTTTTAACATTTGGCCCGGTAAGTATTTTGCCAGCTTGTCAGAGAATGGGGTATGGGAAAATGCTTATGGAACATTCCTTTAAAGAAGCTATAAGATTAGGCTATGATTCAATCGTTATATTTGGAAGTCCTGTTAATTATGTCAGCCGTGGATTCAAAAGCTGTAAAAAATTTAATGTTTGTATTGAGAACGGAAAATATCCGTCACCAATGATGGTAAAAGAGTTAATCCCCAATGTTCTTGCCGGACATAAATGGATTTATCAGGAAAGTGATATTATGGCTGTTAGTGAAGAGCAGGCACAAGATTATGATAATACCCTTGAAAAGTTGGAAAAGAAATACCTGCCAAGCCAAGATGAATTTTACATTATGAGCCACTCTTTTATTGAAGGATAGCAGGTAAATATGTAAAGAAAAGAAATGATCATGCAATTGTATTATTAGGTTAATTTGGTTCGAAACAAACAACCCTGGCCGTGCAAAGTCCTCATATTGCAAAATGCTAGTATCAATGTTATAATAACTGCAAAAACGGAGTGTAAAGGATGGGAACAATATGGAAAAAAGAATATGTGGATTTCTTCTAGGTATTCTATGCACCGCAGCGCTTGCGGGATGCGGCTTGAGAGAGAAGCCAGATCTGTCAGAAAATACAGAATCTCAAAAAGTTGAGCTTGTAGTCTGGGGCGCTGAGGAAGATGCGGAACTGATGAATCAGATCATACAGAGTTTTCAGAAAAAGTATCAGGGAGAGGCAAATATTCAGATCTCGTTTGAGGTACAGGGAGAATCCCAGTGTAAAGACGCATTGCTCGGAGGATTGGAAGATGGCGCAGATGTGTTTACATTTGCTGACGATCAGTTAAATGCCCTGGCGGCCGCCGGAGCGTTGGATCCCATTGAGAATGCGGATGAGATTAGAGATAGAAATTTGCCAGGCGCTGTAGAGGCCGCTACAGTAAACGATCAGCTATATGCATATCCGCTGACTGCTGATAACGGTTATTTTTTATATTATAACAGGAAATATATCACAGAAAAACAGGTAAAGACGCTGGAAGGTTTATTAAAAGCCGCGGCTGAAAACGGCAAATTATTTACCATGGACTGGTCTTCCGCGTGGTATGTATATTCTTTTTTTGGAAATACAGGACTTCAGGTTGGGCTTAACGACGACGGGATCACAAACTACTGCACATGGAATGAGGCAGACGGGGATATTCGGGGGATTGACGTGGCTCAGGCAATGCTTAAAATTGCGAAACATCCAGGTTTTTCCAATGGTACCGATGAAGAGTTTCTTGACGGAGTCAGGGACGGAACAGTCATTGCGGGTGTCAGCGGCGTATGGAATTCAGTTGCGGTAAACGAGGCCTGGGGGAAAAATGCCGCGGCTGCGAAGCTGCCGACTTATACTTGCAACGGCGGACAGGTACAGATGGCATCTTTTTCTGGTTGTAAACTGATCGGCGTAAACGCTTATTCCGAATACCCAATATGGGCGTCCAGGCTTGCTGAATGGATTACAAACGAGGAGAATCAGCGGCTTCGTTTTGAAATGCGCGGTCAGGGTCCGTCAAATCTTGTGGTCGCAGATTCCGAGGAGATCAACCAATCGCCGGCAATCGCTGCTCTGTTAGAACAATCTGAGTTTTCCCAGCTTCAGAGGGTAGGCGGTAATTTTTGGGATCCTGTTACGAAGTTTGCGTCAAATATGGCGGCGGGAAATTCTTCTGGTCAGGACTTGCAGGAGCAGTTAGATGAGATGGCAGAAGGAGTTTCTGCAAGATAGTACATATATGGAAAGGAAATGCTAATGTAAAATGAAGAAAAAATTTACCATACAACAACGTCTGATACTTCCAATCATCCTACTTGGCGTCGTGGCATTAATATCGAATGCTTTATCGGTTTTCAGTATCAATAACGTAAATGCGAATGCTTCAAAAATTGTAGATGACTATATGGTAGGGTCAGAAACATTGCAGAATATCCGTCACACGACCACAAATATTCATAAGATGGCGCTGTCTCATATTGTTGCGACAGACTATAATACCATGATTGATGTTGTGGCACAGATCAAAGAAGAAGAAAATACCCTGGAAGCTTATTTAAATGAATATCAAAATTATGTCACAGAAGAGGAAGCAGCGGTTTATGAACAGCTTTTGGATAATTATGACTCTTTTCAACATGCGTTGGTTTATCTTGTTTGCGCGAGTGCAGACAGCAATACCCAGGATGCCTATGATTATGCCAACGGTGACGTTGCCCGTTATGGAGCTGCCATAGCAGGCAATGCTGACGAGCTGTATGCGGATGTAAGTGCAAGGACGGCCAGTGCAAGACAGAAGCTATTGTTTGTTTATATCATCTCGTTGATTATCGCTGTTGCATCTGTAGTCGCGTGTCTGGTACTGGTGCTTGCGGCGATACGGATCATTAAGAAATATGTGATTACGCCAATCAAAGGCACGGTGGATACGCTTCAGGAAAGTTCTCAGAAGCTTGACGAAGTGACAGGCGAGGTGCTGAAACATACGCGCACATCAGGAAAAAGTGCGAAAGGTCTTTCTTCGCTGGCAGGTTCCTTGTCTATGGCAATACAAAAGGTGGCAAATCATGCGGTGATTATTAACAAAAGCGCTGCGGACATCAAAGGGGATGTGCATGATATGGCAGAAGAATGCAGCGCCATCACGGAGTATTCTGCTGAAATGAAGATAAGAGCAAATGAGATGGAAGCAGCGGCACAGACAAACACAGAAGTCATCCAGACGAAGGCGGGGGATATCCTGGAAGTGCTGGAAGAGGCCATCAAAAACAGCAAGAGTGTAGACCAGGTAGATAAGCTGACAAAGGATATCGTAGAGATCTCGTCAACAACCAATTTAATTGCCCTCAATGCTTCTGTAGAAGCAATGCGTGCCGGCGAAGCTGGGAAAGGCTTTGCCGTTGTTGCCGCTGAGATCAAATCCTTAGCGAGCTCCTGCAGTGAGACTGCAGGACGTATTCAGAGTGTCAATCAGATAGTTACAAACGCAGTACATAATCTGTCAAAGCATTCTCAGGATTTGGCAGACTATCTGAGTGAGACTATTTTGGCAGAATTTCAGGAATTCGTCTGTTCCGGAAAGCAGTACAAAGAGGACGCCGATTATATAAAGGAAATGATCGATGCATTCAACAGCAGGACTGACCGCCTTAGAAATTCCATGACTGAAATTGCCGATTCGATTGAAAGCATTACAAAAGCGATAGATGATGGCGCCGCCGGAATTACTGGTGTTGCGGACAGCACGAAGAGTCTGGTCGGGGATATGGCGGATATTACGGCACGTATGGATACAAACCGTGAGATTGTAAATGAACTGAAACATCAGATGGAAGTATTTGCAGATTTTTAAGTAAAAAGATAAAGGCAGGGCAAAGGAATGTACGCAGTACCATATCCGAGAGGATGCATTAAGCCAGTTGGTGCTGAAACAGCTTGAATTAGGCTGTTGTTATTAAAAGTAAAGGAGTAAATCCTATGGCGAAAGTTCTGATTGTCGAAGATGAAAAGAATATGCAGGAAATTATTGCGCGATATATGCAGCGTGGCGGTCATACTTGTTTTACCGCTGATGATGGTATGGATGCGTTGCTGACGCTGAAAAATAATCCTATGGATTTGATGATACTGGATATTATGATGCCCCACCTTGATGGCTTTTCTGTTTGTAAGATGGCAAGGGAAATGAGTAATCTCCCGATTATCATGTTGACAGCTAAAAGTAATGAAGACGATAAATTGAAAGGTTATGATTTGGGCGCAGATGATTACATGACAAAACCATTCAGCCCGAAAGTGCTGCTGGCAAAGGCAAACGCCCTGCTGCGCCGTTCTTCCGCTCTTCCGGCAGACACTATAAACGCCGGAAAAATTTCAATCCTTACAGCCTCACATAAAGTTTTTTTGGATGGAAAGGAAATCACGCTGACTTACAAGGAATATGAACTGCTTCACTTTTTTATGTTAAATCCGGGCCAGATCTTCAGCCGCGAACAATTACTGAACCGGATATGGGGATATGACTTTGAGGGAACGACTAGAACCGTAGATACGCATATCAAAACTCTCCGTCAGAAATTAGGTGACGAAGGCAGGCATATCGTTACACTTATCCGGTCCGGTTACAAACTTGAGGTGACAGCATGAAAATAAGAGAGCAAATGAATGTTTTTACCATTCGGAAAAAAATAGTGATGGCTTCCAAACTCATGGGAGCCATTCTAGTGTTGTCTTATGTGTTTTCTACCAGGCTGCCATTAAACGCAGATATTTCTCTTATGATCTGGCTGATATTTGTTGCCGTCTTGATCTGTGTGATTGACCTGTGGATGGCCAGGTTTATTTCAAAGCCTGTGTCTGAACTGAATGAAGCAGCCGGTCGGATGTCAGATTTAGACTTCACACATCTTTGTGAGGTGACAGGGCATGATGAGTTTGGGGAACTTTCCCATAGCCTGAATGTTATGGCACAGAATTTGCAGGAAGCATTCGGGGAGCTGGAACAGGTAAATAGTAAGCTTGAGCAGGATGTGGAGCAGAAAAAGCGTCTGCTCTCGGAGCGCAAAGAACTGGTAGACAGCCTCTCCCACGAAATGAAAACGCCTTTGGGAGTGATCCAGGCTTATACGGAAGGATTACAGGATGAAACGGATGAAGCGAAAAGGCAGAATTACTATGAAGTCATTATAAAAGAAACGGAACGCATGAGCAGACAGATCGGAAGCGCGTCGTGTAGGGAAAGAGTGTGCCTCTATGTGTAG
>CAOXUF010000030.1:2656-13489 GCA_948560485.1 uncultured Eubacterium sp. | reverse complement strand
TATTTTACACAAAAATGGGATTGTTTACAATTTATTTACTCATGCGTTTGTCGTGTAAAAAAATGAGTAATTTATCAATTCAAAATGTCCTCGCTCAGAGAAATAACTATAATTTGGCAATTCCATTTGTGGAAACTCAGCAGATCAATCCCTTTTACAAAATGAGTGTTTCTTTGCTTTATGTGGATATAGATGAACAGGCATCACAGATTTTTAAGGTGGGTTCTAGGAGCCTTGGCAATAATATGTGGGAAGAGTTGTATTCTTTGACAAAGCCATTTCTTCAGAGGTTAGCGACAGAAGCAGGGATTCAATTTGGCCCCGGAGTTGGTGATGTGTCAAAGGTAGATGAAAATACATGGAAGGCAAGTGCGTTTGGGGCAATCCGACTTCCTGATGGAAGCATAAGGACTAGCAATAATTTCAAAGTGATTGATTTGGACACAGAAGAAAAGAAGTATCGTCTGGTTTACGAAGAAAAGGCAGAAAGGGGAATTTCGGATTATAAAGCTGCCACAGAAGCTTCTAAAAAGTATGCTGGGAATTGGGTGGACACTGGTCGGACGAATGATAAAGGATACCCTATCAAAAAATATATAGTGGTTGAACAGGAAAGAAGAAAATATATCGAGAACAGCTTGCTTGATGCCATGACACAGTTACGAGCCAATGCTCCACAGAAAGCAGCCACGGGAGCTATTTTAAGGGTTATCAGGGATCTTTTGGGCATTAAGGGTACTTACACAATGAACGAATTAAAAAAACCTTTTGCAGTGGCAAGGACTTCCTTTTCACCAGATTATAATGATCCAATGGTTAAGCAAATGTTGCTACAGCAAGCAATGCAGAGTGTAGGGAATTTATTCGGAAATACACAGCCAGTTGTGCAGACGATTTCTATGCCTCTGGTAGATGAGGAAGAGGATATTCCTGCAGAAGTATGTGAAACAGAACAATCTCATGGGAAAACAATACCAGAACCACAGCAATCAACAGTATCACAAGGGAGACAGGTACAGCCACAAGGGGGTAAATCAGGTATAACAGAACGGGATCGTGCAATGGATTTTTATTGTGATAAATTTGGTGTTGTTAGAAAGAAAGAGGTATGGAAGTATTCCAGTGAAAATTTTGAACGTCCTCTTTGTTATAAGTGCCAACGTATTGTTAAGGGTGAACAGAAAGGAGGGCAGAGATTATGAAGATTATCAGAATTAGTACAGATAATAAAATTTCTGTCCATGATTTTCCGAAAGGCTCCTATTCCGAACAGAATCAGGTATTACGTGAGTTGATTGGTTCATGTTGTGAATTATATGAGCATGTTATGCCAAAGCGGTTATATACAGAACTGGGGGCTTCTAACAAGGCTGGAAAGAAAAAAGGCAGTTGTGTCAGTATGCTAATGGACGAAGAAGCTCTTTACCATAATTTGGATAATAATTTAGTTGGCAGCTACTTGTATGAATCAGATAAACATGGATGGGCTATTATGGGAAATATTTTGCTTGTAGGAGAAACATTGGACAGGGATGGGATTGATTTTTGCGGAATAGCGGAGGATCAATTTATGATGTTGCTTCCAAAATTAACAGAATTGGCGGAGAAAGCGAGGGATTATAGATGAAAATTTTCCATTCAGGGGATTGGCATATTGGCAATTTTAAAGGACCAGAAAGGGATGGAGTTAATCTTCGGTCCCTGGACACAAGACGTTGCCTTGAATTCATGGCAGAACGTGCAGAACAGGAGCCCCCAGAGCTGGTGTTGGTGCCAGGGGACATTTTTCACACCGGGAAAACATGGAGTGACCGTTGTTGTGATGAAGTGGTGATGGCAATTGAAATGATTACTCGGCTGGCGGTAGTTTCAGGTGATGTGGTTATTATGAAAGGTACACCAAATCATGATGGAGAAGGGCCATTCAAAGTTTTAAAAAAACATTTTTCTGGTTTTCAAAATGTCCATATCATTACAAATCCAGAAGTGGTGCAGACGAAATTTGCAGATATTGCAGTCTTGCCAGCATTTGATAGAGGTGTGTACCGGGCAAAATTCCCGGGTCTAGGGAAAGAAGAAGAAAATGAAGTCTTTTCCCAGGAGCTTGGCAAGATTGTGATGGGGCTTCGAGCTCACTGTCACAGAGAGCGATTGGCAATCTTAATGGCACATTATACAGTGCCAGGGTGTAATGCAGAAAGTGGGCAGTCACAGTTTCTTACCCAATTTGAGCCAATTATACCATCAGAAGCGTTATCTGCTGCGGATTATGATTTGGTAGCTTTGGGGCATATACATCGACCACAGTTGGTGCCTGGCTTCAATAATGTATATTATTCTGGTTCTATCAATGCCAATAACTTCAATGATGAAGGGCAGGAACGGGGCTTTTGGATTCACTATGCAAAACCAAAGTCTTTTCGTGAAAAAGGTATGACTATTTCAAATTCTGAATTTGTAAAGACCCCATATCGTGAATTTGTTACGTTCCATTTTACAGATACAGATATTACAACCATTATTGATGGCAATATGGATGAAGTAGCTATGAATTACTGGCGCTTAAATGCTCCTGTGACAAATAAGATTGTTCGGGTGCGTTATGAATGTTCCACAGAAAAAAAGAAAGCTTTTAATGAAAATATGGTGGCAAATGCTTTATATGAAGATGGAGCTTTTTGGGTAGCTGGTGTCACTCAAGAAAAAATAGAAACATCTGCAGATCGAACTGACTTATCTAAGGAAACCGATCCAGAGGCAAATCTAAAAGCATATCTGGAAGAAAAGAGAATGGACCCAAAAGATATTGAACGGATTATTTTGAAAGCAAGACCCATTATTGCAGAAGCTATGGAAGGAGAGACCAGTGCCGCTTTTTCTGGAATGTTTGTGCCAATTGAGATTGAAGTGAAAAATTATCGGACATATGCCGAGGAAAAATTTTCTTTTGAGGATATTCAGTTTTGTACTATAAACGGCCAGAACGGGGCTGGCAAGTCATCTCTCTTTATGGATGCGATTATTGATTGTATTTATGCAGAATCCAGGGAGGGAAATATCACATCTATAAAGGTTCCATGGCTGAGGAATGAAGAAGGAGTACGTTCAGGGTACATATCATTTACTTTTTCGATAGGTGATACAGTGTATCGTATTACTAGAACCAGAACTAAATCTGGAAAAGGGACTTTGAATCTTGCAGAGTTAGTGGCTGGAGAATGGAAGGATCGGTCACAAGAAAGAATGAATGATACACAGACTGAAATTGAACGTTTGATTGGTGTGGATAGCATGACATTTAAAAGTTGTGCCCTTATTATGCAAGATCAATATGGAGTTTTTTTACAAGCGAAAAAGGAAGAACGTATGGTGATCCTATCAAACCTTTTGGGGCTTGGGATATATGGGAACATGGAGGAGATAACAAAGAAGCGATTGGCAGATTATAAGCGGAAGATGGAAGAAAGGAAGCAAACAATAAACATTCAATTAGATAGTATCCTTGCTTTGGGTAAGCCAGAGGAAGAATTGGCAGAAGTTAAGGAAGTTCTGCATGAAGTAGAGAGTACGATCCAACTTAAAAAATGGGAATTGCAAAATGCGAATTTGCGTTTGGGGACTACTAGGGCAGCAGAAGATCGCTATCTTTCTATGATAAGGGATATTTCAGTTTTGGAAAATAAAAAGAGTATTGCGGAAATTGGGAAGTCAAAAGAGGATGCCACGATACAGGCATGTAATATAAGCCTGGCAGAAGAAAACGTGATTCTGGAAAATGCCAGAACATATCGTTCTCTGGTAGAGCAAGAAAAAGAATTAATCGAGGGAACTGTTGTTTATGAAGCTAGAGCAGCAGAATTTGACAGAATAACCAGGCAAATATCTGGTGTAGAAAAAAATATTGCGGATAGCAAGCGGACACTTGCCGAGTATAAAAGCTGCTTAAGACTATCTGAATCCCAGGAAGAACAGGAAGAAATCAGAAGGAAAGCAGCAGAATATCAGGAAAAGAAGCAACAACTTGATTCTATGTATATTCTTTCCCGAAAGGCGGCAGAGTTGCAAGATAAAAGGAGCTGCCGAGTATATGAATTTGGCAGCAAAAAGGCATATTTTAATGAACAGGAGAGAGCACTTTTGACAGAACAGAGTTCTCTTAAAAAACGTATGGAGCTTCTGGAGAATTCTGGGTGTATTGCTATTGAAAAAGCGTCATGTAGGTTTCTAGCTGATGCAGTACAGGCAAAAGCAGAATTTGAGTTATCTCCAAGAAAGCTGAAGATATTGGCAGAAGAACGTGAGAAAGTTCTGGAAACTCTAGCAAAAGAGGTTGAAGCCGTAGATGTGGAGATCCGAGAGTTGAATTTTTCGGAGGAAAAGTTAGAGGAGCTGAGGGAAGAATGTGCTTCTTTGGAAATTTACACAGAAAAGCTAAAAGAACTAGAGCACCGAGAAAGCCAAATTGCCTTAATTAAGGCTCAAATTGAAGGAATACAACTTAATATAAGCAATACTGAAAAGAACCTTTCAGAATTGAAATTCATGGCTCTGGAGGCAGAATCAGAAAAAGAAAAGTACAAAGAAAGTTATTTGGAGCATGAAAAGATACAAAACCAGATGAAGGAATTGAAGACATGGCTTCCAAAAGAAAAGGAAATTCCAGTTATTCATGAAAGACGTACACATGCTATCCAAAGAGCAAAAGAGCTGGCAGAAGAAATTTTGTCACTTGAAGCAGAGCTTATGGAAAAGTGGGAGCTGGCAGGGAAAGAGGAAGAGGCTGCTATTGGTGCTATGGAAGAAGCTCAGCAAGTAAAGGATATTCAAGATAAAATGGATCATCTTGATCAGCAGGCAAAAGAAATTCAGGTGAAAATTGGAGGATTTGAGCAACGGATCCATGAAATTCAGAGAATGAAACAGCGTATAGCAGATATTCAAGAGGAAATGGTGGATATAGCTGAAGAAGCAGCAGATTATGACATGTTAAAGATTTCCTTTAGCCAGGACGGAATCCCTCATCAGATTATCCGAACCATTCTTCCAAAGTTGTCTAATACGGCAAACAATATCCTAGGGCAGATGACAGGCGGGCAGCTTGGTGTGGAATTTTTGACAGAAAAGGTGATGAAAAGTAACAGTAAGAAAGAGGTTGTCACACTAGATATTTTCATTGAGGAATATGGAAAAAGTAGCCTTCCTTATTTATCAAAGAGTGGTGGTGAAAAGGTGAAATCTTCCCTTGCTGTAATTCTTGCCTTGGCAGAAGTCAAAGCAACAACTGCAGGAATTCAATTTGGCATGTTGTTTATTGATGAGCCACCATTTTTAGATGCGAATGGTATTCAGGCATATTGTGATGCTTTGGAAACGATTCAGGAACGGTATGGAAATATCAAAATAATGGCAATTACTCATGATCCAACGATGAAGGTTCGTTTCTTGCAGAGTCTTGATGTAGTGAAGACAGAGCATGGAAGTAAAGTGGTTTATTAAGGGATAATCGGAAGGTTATCCCCCTTCCAGGCAGGAGGTAATTGTATTGGCAGAAAAAAGATATTACTGGATTCAGCTCAAAGAAGGGTTTTTCAAGCAAAAAGCAATCAAAAAACTAAGAAAAATTGCAGGAGGCGATACATATACCATTATTTATCTCAAAATGTTATTGGTTGCAGTAAGGCAAGGCAATCGGTTGTTTTTTGAAGGAGTAGAAGATACTTTTCCAGAGGAATTAGCGTTGGAACTTGATGAAGACACAGAAAATGTGAAAGTGACATTATCATTTTTAGAACATCAAGGTTTAATTCGTGTGATAGGTGAAGACGAATTTTTGCTTCTTCAGTGTGAGGAAATGGTTGGATCAGAGAGTGAATCTGCAGGCAGGGTAAGACGGTATAGAGAGAAAAAAGCGTTACAAAGTAACACAGGTGTAACGTCATTGTTACAAAATGGTAACACAGATATAGATATAGAGAAAGAGATAGAAAAAGACACAAATAAAGAGAAAGAAAAAGATATTTGCCCGGAGCTAAGCTCCGAGCCAGAAGAACCACCCATCATAACGCTCCCTCTGAATACAGGAGCAGAATATTTGATTTTTCAGTGTGATATTGATTTATTTGCTGAACTGTATCCAGCAGTGGATATATTGCAAGCAATGAGGGGTATGAAAGGGTGGCTCATGACAAATCCAACAAAACGGAAAACCAAGCGAGGCATTGGCAGATTTATAAACTCCTGGCTGGCGAGAGAGCAGGACAAGGGAGGAAAAAAAGCTGTCGGTTACAATGCCCGGAATATGACTACAGAGCAATACGCAGAATCAATTAGGGGGTGGAATGAGTGACTGATCAGGAGTTTGAAACAGTTGCGCTGGCGATAAAAGCAGCCTATCCCAATTCCAACGTGCTGCCAGATAAATATACCATGAAGGTCTGGTACCGGGCATTGATGGATATAGATTTTTTTGTGGTTGAGAATGCGGTATGGGAGCATATTAGCACATCTATATTTCCGCCAAGTATTGCGGAAATTCGGGAAAAGTGTGCAGCCAGGTTATCTCCGATGGTGACTGATTGGGGAGAAGCATGGGAAGAAGTACAAAGAGCGATTCAGAAGTATGGTCGCTACCAGGAAGAAGAAGCTTTGTCTTCAATGAATCGAATGACAAAGGCGGCTGTTCGCCGGATGGGGTTCCAAAATTTGTGCAACAGTGAGAATTTAGTAGCTGACCGGGCGCACTTTCAGCGAATGTATGAAGAAATGGTGAAGGAAGAAAAGAGGCAGACACAACTTCCAGAATTTGTGCAAAATGAAAGAACGCGGATAATTGAAAGTCATACACTGCCTATCCTCAAAATTGAGGGCAAAGAAAATCAGGTGCCCGAAAGTGTGGAAAGGGCAGACCCAGGACACATCAGTAAACTTTTGGAAAAGCTTTATCAGTCAATGGGAACTGGAAAAAGGGCGTAGAAAAGCTGAGGAAGTTAATTCTTCCTCAGTTCCACTACATCAATTATGTCACAATCTAATACAGAACATATTTTCTCAATAGTTTTAAGTGACACATATTCATTTTTGCCAAGTTGTGCTAGGGCAGAAGTTGTTAAACCAGCATTAATCCGAAGTTCTGTTTTGGACATATGCTTGTCTATTAGCAGTTTCCAAAGTTTGTCATAAGATACCATATTATCACCTCAGGAGTTATCTTATCACGAAAAAAATAAAAAATCAATATAATATCTAAATTTTAGATTTTTTGTTGACATATTAACTCTGATAGTGTAATATCTAAAATATAGATAAAATATCTAAATAATAGATTTATAGAGGTGAAATGATTGAGGCATGCACAAAGAAGTTTTCAGGGGAGTAAAGGGGAATTTGTAAAAATCATTCGAGAGTTATGTTATTCGCGCCAGCCGTGGGAGGTTTGGGCTGATGTGATTACGGTTATGGCCTGTTCAATAGCAAATGCCGTGGATAAGTCACCAAAGCGGCATGAGAGCCGCGAAAAGGAATATGCAGAGTGCATAAAACGTCTGGGTGGCGTAGAAAAACCAGCACAATTATTCGCTATTCTGGTGGAAGCATTGGAAGCAAATCCAGAGCAGGACTTCCTTGGTGAGCTGTACATGGCATTGGAACTGGGGAACCATTGGAAAGGACAGTTTTTTACACCATATCATATTTGCCAGCTTATGTCTGAAATGACAATGGGGAACTGTCAGAAAGCGATTGATAAAGATGGTTGGATTTCTATATGTGATCCATGTATAGGCGGTGGAGGCATGATGATAGCAGCAGTCCATACATTACGGCGCCAAAATGTGTATTATCACAATCATGTACTTTTTGTTGGACAGGATATTGATCGAGTGGTTGGCATGATGGCTTATATACAACTATCTCTTCTAGGGTGTCCTGGATATATTGTTATTGCAAATACGATGACAAATCCAATAGTGGGATCACCACTTATGCCCCTAGAGAAAGAGGGACAGGAATTTTGGTATACGCCAATTTATTTTAGCGACGTATGGCATTTCAGAAGGGCATACAGCCTTTTGAAAAATATCAGTGGAACCGGAACCACTCAAAAAACAGTGGAAAAGGAGCGTTACTTTATGGTTTTCGATTTCAAAGAACAGGAGGTTGAATATGGAAATCAGTAAAATTAAAGGCAATGATTTGCCAGAAGAAAGCAAGAAAGCATTGGTTTGTGAAGCACAGACAGAGGATTCTGAAAATACTTCGGATGTACAAGAAGAAGCGAAGAAAAAGCTTGAAAATGAATTAAAAAATGCCAAGAATAAGTTGTTTGCAGCTCCAGTTATCAAATATCTTCTGGGACAATGTGAAGGAAACAAAGGTTTATCAGAGGATATTTTGCAGAGGCATAAGACTTGGGAAAAATGTTTGGATTATATATATTCTCTTGCTAGGAAGCAGGCAACTGGAAATTGTGCTGTTATTCGTGATGAAGTGGTTTATGAGTGGGCTGAAGATTATTATCACAAAGATGATAAAGCAGAAGAAGATGAAAAAGTCAAAAAAGCAGAGGAAGCAAAGAAGAAGGCAGAAGAACGGGCAGCCAAAGCAAAAGAAAGTATGGGTAATCCTAAAACTGAAAATAAGGCAGTACAGGAAAAACAAAGCTCTCCTATTCTTGTAGATAAGGCAGAAAAAAAGCGAATCAGAAGAAACAATGCAGATTTGGAAGGTCAAATGGATATGTTTTCCATGATGGGCATGTAGGAGGCGGTGTGAATGATAAAAAAAGCATTGAAAGCAATACCAATTCCTAAGGTGGACATCAGCCAGATTCACAGGGTTATGATAGAGGATAAGAATATTCGTGGAGTTATCATATCCCAAAAAAAAAGAGTTGAGGCAGAAGAAACTCTGGTTCTTAATGTGTATCAGGTAAGAGGAAAGAACAAAAAGGACATCTCCTTGCTATTCAGGGTGTTTTGCCAGAGAAACGATTATATAACATTTGAGACTGGTTGTAACAAATGGAGAACAGGAGCATTGCTGTATCTGATATGTAAAGATAGCGGATGGTGTGAATACTGGTGGAATTACCATCAGTTGGAATTTCTGACAGACATGGATGCCAAAAGAGTTGAAAACACGCTTCGCAGATGGAATCACAACAACGTGGAGTATAAGGAGAAAGTAGCCTTTATCCTTTTCGACCAATACCAGCAGAATGTTAAAGATGCCCGGCTGATGAAGAAACATGAGAAAGAAACAAATGTCATTGATGCTGACATGGACAAATTCGGAGAACTGCCAGAAGATTTTCAAACATTCATTGAGGAAAAAGTGTTCAAGGATGAGAATTATATTTTCTATGACACCAAGAAAAAGAGAGCTTTCTGCACCAGTTGCAAAAAAACATTCATTCTGGAAAATAAGCACTTGCGGCATGAAATAATAGGTATTTGGAATAATCAGGATGATGTAAAACACAATAGAACAGTTCGTTGTCCATATTGCAATAAATTTCTTTTAGCTAAAAGTGAAGGCATGGGCAGGCAGAAGTTGGTTTTGGTGAAATGGAGTTTATTAGTTCAGCCATATAAAGAGGAAGTTTTGACAAGATATTTTTCTCATATAAAGGATTTTCGGATTGATTTTCACAATCCCAAAATAACTACTCATGAAGGATACCGGACAGTACATGGGACTGACAAGACAACAGATTATATGTGGGCGAACTATAAGACAACCAAAAATATGCGGTGGTGTTATTACCGGGACAGAGGCTCTTCGTGGTATCCTCCGGCAGAAACGGTTGCTCCGAGAAGTGTAGTCATGTACAACGCTAATCTGCAAGAAACCGTTGCAGGCACATGTATGAAATACAGTGTTCCAGATATTTTTATCGAGAATGTTGCTAATGACGAACATTATTTCAATTCGCCATGGTTTATTGATAATTATTTTAGTTCATACAGAAAGTATCCATTTATAGAGCAGTTGATGAAAGTTGGGTTTTACAGAATGACCAGGGATTTTCTTGAAGACCGCCAGAGTGTCCATGTAAATCTGAATGAGGGGCAGAACAGTATACTTGGGACTCTTGGTATTAACAAGAATCAGTACAACATGCTTCGTAAGGTCGGAGATCCAAGATTAAAAGATTTGGAAATATTAAGATACAAACCAGATTTAAAATGGAGTGACTTCGAAGAATTGCGCTGGATACAAGACGTTGGATATGTGGATTCATATAAAAATTATATTGACCTTATGTGTTATACCACATTACATAAATTACTCAGATATATCAGTGAACAGAAGATAGTATATGTACATGATTACTTTGATTATACGGGATGGCTTGAAAAAATGGGCTATGATATGCAAAATGAGTTTAATTTATTTCCTAAGAATTTTATAAAGGCACATGATGAAATGTCAAAACAGTATATGAAATTTAAGGATAAGCAAGTCAGAGAAGATACAAAAAGGTTCAATCGTATTCTTAAAAAATTTAGGGAAAAAACAACAGAAGTGGAGGCTATGAATCTCCATATTGATGGATTATTCATCAGACTACCAAACAAGCTAGAAGAACTAAAGAAAGAAGGGGAATCGCTTCATCATTGTGTTGGTACATACATGGAAAAGGTAAAAAATGGCGAAACAATGATTTTCTTTATCCGACAGAAGGCAGCACCAGAGAAACCATATTACACATTGGAATGGCATGGGAGAGCTATACAGTGCAGGGGGTTCCGTAACTGCGATATGACGCCAGAAGTAAAAGCTTTTGTTGAAGTTTTTCAAGAAAAGATGATGGAATACGAGAATGTGCCAAAG
>CAOXUF010000030.1:0-2646 GCA_948560485.1 uncultured Eubacterium sp. | reverse complement strand
GTGCCAAAGAAACATAGAAAGGCAGGTTGATTTTATATGGCAAGACAAATGATTAGAAGCATAAGAAAAGGGTCTGTACAGTGGAATGAAGATGACCGCCTGCAGATTGCGGCACTTCTTTTGAAGTGTGGATATACTGTCAAAATCACACACAGGGTAGTTCCTGAACAAGCTGGTAGGAATAATGCACAGAAAGAATATGTAATTGAATATGGGGAGGAGGGTTTATTATGAATCGATCCAGAATTGAATGGTGTGATCATACATGGAATCCTATAACTGGCTGCTTAAATGAGTGTCAATATTGTTATGCCAGAAAAATGTCTATGAGATTTTCAGGAGATATTAAGAAAAATAAAGCAGCAGTCAATGATTATCAGCTCCAGCAAACACAGGACGGAGAGAATTTATATATATTAGATCAAGCAATGTTGTCTGAAACAGGAAATACTCTGGTCTATCCTTTTGGTTTTGAACCAACGCTTCATCGGTACCGTTTTAATAGTTTGGAAAAATTGAAGATGGGGAATAATATTTTTGTTGGTGCTATGGCTGACATATTCGGAGAATGGATACCAGATGAATGGATTGTTGAGGTTTTTGGTACTTGTCAAAAATATTCTATACATAATTATCTGTTTCTCACAAAAAACCCAGACAGATATGTAAGCTTGTACTTAAAAGAGTTACTGCCAGAGTATAAAAATATGTGGTATGGGATGACAGTCACAAACTCTCAACAGGCTTATACAGCAGAAGCAGTAATTCAGGATATGTCACATGAGGCACATGCGTTTTTAAGTATTGAGCCAATTTTAGAAGATCTTGCAAGCGATTTGGAAATAACAATCGCAAACTTTACTGACTGGGTAATCATTGGCGCAGAAACAGGGAATGGGAAAGGCAAAATCGTTCCTAAAAAAGAATGGATCGATAATATTGTAAAACAATGCGAGAATGCAAAGATTCCAGTATTTATGAAAGACAGCCTAATTCCAATTATAGGCGAGGCAAATATGCGAAGGGATTTCCCAAAGCAGCTCCAACATTCCGAGATAAGTCCTAAGATGAAAAAGAAATTATTCAATACATGTGCCAAATGCAAAATTCACTTGAAAAAAAGTGACATGATTACTCTGCTTGCTAGGTCCAAACGTGGGGAGCAACCGAAGCAGTTTGGCTTTATGTGTAAAGATTGTTTCAAGCAATTCTGCAGAAATTTAGGTTTGGATATACCAGAACTTGCGGAGTTGGCAGAAAGCATTACGATTGGCCCAGGTGATGGCTAAATGGAACAGGAACAGAGAGGGCTATGCAGATAGCACCGCCAGCATAGCCATACAGAAAGTATCAAGAGAAGAAAGGAAGATTGGCATGGGAAAGAAAAGAAACTGCAGACGCACAACGGATGAAAATATTATCCATGAGAAAGCGGTTAAAATGCGGAAGATGACTGATGAACAGTTAGTGCATTATGTCGAGGATCGTGTTGAGAAGGCAAGAAGCGAGGGGAAGAACGAAGCCAAAAAGGGTGGAAGCCTGAGAAAATTTTTGGAATCGCTGGCAACTCAGGGGGTTATCCCCGGAGTTGGTTCGGCCACTGTGGATAAGGTTAGAAAATATGCGGAGGAATGTGGATTCTTTGAATGATATAAACAGACGGACTTTAGGAAAGTGTTCTAAATTGGAACTATTATAAAGTTGCCCATAAGAAAGAGGAGTGCTTTCGCAAACTCCCCTCACTAACAGATAGATATATTATATCTTATTTTGGCAGATATATCAAATAAAATGGTGGAGGGCGAAGGCATGAGCGAGCAGAAAACAGATGTAAAAAAGATTATAGCATTAAAAAGGGCTGGCTGGGGAACAGAAAGAATTGCAGTAGAAATGAAAATGGAGCCTGGTGATGTAGATAAAGTAGTATATGAATTTGTGAATAGAAGAGAAAAAGATACAGAGAAAAAACAGGAACCAAGGGAACAGAAAAGCATAATGGTTTTTTTAAGCAGGGAAGAATTGGCAACTATCACAAAGGAGGCAGCAGAGATAGGGGCCAGAACTGCCCTGGAAACAATGGAACAGGAAAAAAAGAAAATGCACAGCAAGGCAGCAGATCGGCGGCTCCATAATACAAAACTACTTTTGAGAAATTATCGGATGTTGAAGGATAACGCAGAAAATTCAATTTTTGGTCGAAGCCAGATGGAAGAGTCTGCTGCCGATATACTTTGTAGCATGATGAACCTTTATGATGATGAGGTGATAGTGGATGCGATAAGGAGATCTGCAACCAGAACTGCCATTATGGTGTCCCATATTGATACCATGATGGGAATATATAGGGCATATTGTGAGAAATCTTCCAATATTCTGGATATACGGAGATATGAGGTTATTTATGATATGTATGTCTCAGAGGAAAATTTGACAGTAAAGGATATTGCAAAAAAGAAAAACATGAGTAAAGAAAATGTTTATTCTGACTTGAAAATTGCCGTAGAAAGACTATCCGCGCTTATTTTTGGGGTAGATGGATTGTCAGTACGTTAAAGCTGCTATTTACAAAAAAATTACATTGACTATACAAAGGGAAATGTGTTAGACTGTATCTGTAAAATTTTAATCATGCGTTGGAGAGCTGTG
>CAOXUF010000029.1:11690-13558 GCA_948560485.1 uncultured Eubacterium sp. | reverse complement strand
CTACAAATCTTTCCGCCGGATACAAAATAAACAAGCGAAATAAGGGTTACTCTGCTCCCGCAATTTGCACTAGCCTAGGAATTTAATTTTTAATAAATTTGATTTGTGGTGGTGGGAAGAGATATAAAAGGAATACACTTGAAAACATTGAATTTCATAAACGGATTTGTATATAAAAAGAGTCTGAAAATTAAAGTTAAAAACTGATTTTCAAAATCAGTTTTTAAGACTTACCTGAAGCGAATTTGCGATATCTAAAAAGCAATGTAAAATAAAAGAATCATAGGATGAGTTCGTTTACGAAATCTCATTCTTATGATTCTTTTATTTTGTAGTGCGTTTAGCACGACAGATATTTCATTTTATGAAATATCTGTGCATTGATTTACTAATTACCAAATATTCGGTGAAGATGAAGTCGGTACTTTAATTTTCAGACTCTTTTTATATTTACAAATGTTTATGAAATTCAGTTTCCAAGTGTATTCCTTTTATACTCAAACCACCTCGATAAACCGCAATTTATAATCTTTTCTTTAATTCCTCTGTCAACTCTTCATATCCTGGTTTTCCAAGAAGTGCAAACATGTTTCTCTTATAACTTTCAACACCCGGCTGATTAAATGGATTTACTCCAAGAATATAACCGCTGATTCCACAAGCAAACTCATACATATAGAATAATTCTCCAAGATAGAACTCATTTTGTTCTGGAACATTCACCATAAGGTTTGGAACATTACCATCTGTATGCGCTAAAACAGTACCATTCATAGCACTCTTGTTTACAAAATCCATACCTTTTCCTGCTAAGTAATTTAATCCGTCTAAATCATCAGGATCTTCCTCAATGTAAATCTTAGCATCTGTGTTCTCAATATTAACGACAGTCTCAAACATAATTCTTGAACCATCCTGAATGAACTGTCCCATAGAATGAAGATCTGTTGTCAAATCTACTGCTGCCGGGAAAATACCTCTCTGGTCTTTTCCTTCACTTTCACCATAAAGCTGTTTCCACCACTCACCAAAGTAATGAAGGCTCGGCTCATAATTCGCTGTTATTTCTACTAACTTTCCTTTCCTGTGAAGAATGTTTCTAATTGATGCATATAACATGGCATCATTTTCTTCAAAAACATTATTTAACGCTTTATCTCTTCCGCTTGCTGCACCTTCCATAAGTTTGTCAATATCAGCACCACTTACAGCGATAGGAAGAAGTCCAACTGCAGTCAGCACAGAAAAACGCCCTCCAACATCATCCGGAACAACAAAGCTTTCATATCCTTCCGCTGTTGCGAGCCCTTTTAAAGCTCCCTTTTCTTTATCTGTAGTAGCATAAATTCTCTTTGCTGCTTCTTCTTTTCCATATTTCTTCTCAAGCATTTCTTTAAATACTCTAAAAGCAATCGCAGGCTCTGTAGTTGTTCCTGACTTTGAAATAATATTTACTGAGAAATCTCTGTCTCCAATTACATCTATCAACCCTTTTAAATATGCCGGGCTGATGCTGTTTCCTGCATAATAAATCTCAGGAGTTTTTCTCACTTCTTTAGATACATTGTTGTAAAATCCATGTCTTAAAAACTCGATAGCCGCTCTTGCTCCAAGGTATGAACCACCGATACCAATAACAACCAGTACTTCTGAATCTCCCTGAATCTTCTTTGCTGCTTTTTTAATTCTTTCAAATTCCTCTTTATCATAATCAACCGGCAAATCATTTGCCCATTCTTGAATCACTTCATATAACGTCGGATTTAAATGTCTCATGGTTCCTCATCCAATCTCTTATTCAGCCGCTCTTAAACGGTCGACTTCAAAATACATCGAAACTTGAACAAACCCTGATTGATTCGATGGAT
>CAOXUF010000029.1:10302-11680 GCA_948560485.1 uncultured Eubacterium sp. | reverse complement strand
CCTCTTTATCATAATCAACCGGCAAATCAATCCAGCCAAGGAAGTCATTGCCTGCCCCTGTTTTTTCTAATAAAACTTTCTTTGCATCTTCTGCAATTTTTTTCATATTTACCACTTCTTCATCAGAAATAAATGAAGAAACTTTTGAGTAATCAAATGTTACTTTTGACATATTTTTTTCCTCCGTTTTTATAAAACTATCTTTTATTATAGGCTTTTGTAACATTTTTATCAAGACCCTATTGCAAAAACTCTCCGATAACCTGATTTAACACTTCCTCCTCCTGTTCCTCTTCCGTTCTTTGGTTCTGTACAATAGATTCTGCCTGTCCATTCATATTTTCATGTAACGTTACCTGTTCTCGTTTCTCCGGCTCTGAAACCAGTTCTATAAAGCTTTCTCTTTCCCTGACATGTCTTTTGTGTACTCCATTGACTAATACATCAACCAACACATAAGATAACTCTGTTTTCTTCTCATTTGCCTGCATCATACGTCCTATCATTTCTAGTGCAACGCCAAAAAAGCATCCCAGAACAAGATAACTTACCCAATCCATCTTTACCGGTGATATCTTATACAACTGGAAGGACAATATTGCGGCCACTCCCATAATCAAGATCGAACACCAATTGATAATATTATTAATTTTATTTGCTGAAATATGCATAATCTTACACTTGTTTAAACTTCGTTTTACAAATAACATCGGGTTTTCTACCTGTCCGTTTACCTGTTTTATACTCTCATATTTCGTCTTGATCTGTCTAATTGTATAATTTTTTGTATTATTTATATTCTCTGCTTTTCGTATTAATCTTCCATAATTTCTCACAACCGCCCATTTTGTGACAACACCTAGCAAAAAAAGACCTCCCACAATAAGCAGGAAGTTCTCTTCGTTAATAATCGCCGGTATCGTAATATTCCACCAATTCTTTAATTCACTTATGTAATAATTTAACATTTTCATTCCCCCACTTTCTTTTCCGCTCTTTCTTCCGGAACTATGTTCTTTTATGACGACAAAACAAAGACATCTTGTCTCACTGTTCAAATAGTAACATATTTTCAAGAGGGATTCATCAAAAATCGTTCGTCAAATTTTTACATTTTAATAATTCTCTATAATCTTATTCATTAATTTAATTGAGTTTTCTGCTGCCTTTTTTTCAAAAACAGGATAATCCATCTCTGCACCACCATCAGCTTTATCTGAAATAGCGCGTATAATCAAAAATGGTATATTGTTAAGACTTGCAGCATGAGCTATCGCTGCTCCTTCCATTTCTGCGCAGTCACCATAAAATTTTTCTCTAAGATGTGTTTTTGAATCAATAGTCCCGATGAATTGATCCCAGATCGGAAGAGCACACG
>CAOXUF010000029.1:6837-10292 GCA_948560485.1 uncultured Eubacterium sp. | reverse complement strand
ACCTTTCCTTCAAAAATATTTACATTCAGCTTTACTTCTTCTGCACTTGCCTTCGCTAATTCAATTAATTTCTTATCGGCTAAAAAAACAGAAGTCTCCATGTCAGGAATAATACCTTTATCATAACCAAGTGCGGTAACATCCATATCATGCTGCTGTGCCTCTCTCGAAATCACAATATCACAAATATTAATATGATTGTTTAACGAACCAGCCACACCAGTATTGATAACAGCACCCACTTGAAATATATCTGCGAGAATCTGTGTGCAGATACCTGCATTCACTTTTCCGATTCCGCTTTTTACAACTACTACATCTTTATCAGAAATCTTTCCCTGATAAAATTTCATTCCCGCCTTGTCTATTACTTTTGTATTCTGCATGCTCTGCTTCAGTGCTGCCACTTCCACTTCCATTGCACCAATAATTCCTAACATCGTATCTTTCCTCTATTAATTCTGTTCCAAATCAAATTTCCCGCTGCAAGCAGTGGGAAATTTGATTATCGCGGCATTCGGCAAATGTATATGCCAGCATATCCACTTGGCTCATTGCTCGCGTAAATAAAGTTCTAAAGCTTTTGCCAGCTGGTCCGGACAGGATGTTCCCCTGCCATTACAGTTTATTCCTTTTAACTTCTCAATTACATCATGGATATCCATTCCTTCCACTAAAGCTGCAACACCCTGTGTATTTCCATGACATCCCATGACAAACTGAACACCTGTTACTTTATTATCAACAACATCAAATTTAATCTGTCTGGAACAAGTTCCTTTTGTATTATATTCCAAAACTCTTTCCTCCTTATTTTATTCCTCAAGCTTCTTTTCATAAATTGCTGCCACATCATCGATTTCTCCATGAGCAATCAGCTGACCATGCTCCAACAATATAGCTTTATTACATAAACGTTTTACCTGTGCCAGACTATGTGAAACAAACAGAACTGTTACCCCATGGTCAAACATTCCCTGCATCTTCTTCTCACATTTCTTACGAAATTTTGCATCACCAACAGATAAAACTTCATCTAAAATCAAAATTTCAGGTTCTACTACTGTGGCAATAGAGAAGCCAAGCCTTGCTTTCATACCTGATGAATAGTTTTTAATAGGTACATCAATAAATTCACCAAGTTCAGAAAACTCCAGTATTTCTTCATATTTTTCCTCTAAAAAACTTCTTGAAAACCCTAAAACGGAACCATATAAAAAAATATTTTCCCTTCCGGTATAATTCGGATCAAATCCCGCCCCAAGTTCTATCATTGGTGCAATATGACCATATCTGGTAACCTTACCCGATGTAGGTTTATACACTCCTGCAATAACTTTCAGCAATGTACTTTTTCCTGCACCATTTAATCCAAGGATTCCTAATCTGTCACCCTTCTTTAATTCAAAACTTACATTTTTTAAAGCCCAGAACTCGTTAAAACGAATCTTTTCACCTTTGATCTTCTTTATTAATAATTCTTTAAAATTATCTACTTTCTCTTTACTGAGATTAAAGCGAATACTGACATCATTCACCTTTAGTGCAATTTTTCCCATATTGCCTCCTATATGTGTAAGATAAACTTATCCTGATTTTTCTTGAACATCACAACTCCAATAACTAACGCTATTACACTGAATCCTAGTGAATACAGCATCATTTGAAGATTTGACAATCCATAACTGGTACTTGTAAAAATAGAACCACCTTCCATTATCACACAACGTACATTACTGATAATACAATAAACCGGGTTCAGACTAAGCACAGTTTTAACAGTGGCGTCCATTCTCTCTACAGAATAGAAAATTCCGGAGCAATACATAATCAGCATTGTGATAACTTCCCATAAATATTCCAAATCCCTAAAGAATACACATACTGTTGATAATATCAATCCTACTGCCACACATAATATCGCTAAAATCATCAATGGTATTACCATCTCTATAATATGCCATGTAAAAGGAACCTGATACACAATTGCTAAAGCAACTAAAATAATTAATGAAATCAAAAACAATATATAATTATATATGATGGTTGACAACGGATACAGATATTTCGGTACATAAACCTTCTTAATCATAGCCTGATTTGCCCGGATAGAGCGCATCGCCACCTTACTCGTGCTGGAAAAACAACTATACATTAATCGTCCGCACAAAATATAAACAGGAAAATACGGTATGTTCTTTCCTAATAACGTTCCAAAAACAAAAGCTAAAACCATTGTGGTAAGCAGCGGTTCTAACAATGTCCACACTAATCCTAAATATGAACGTCTGTATTTTAATTTAATACCTTTTACAACCAACTCATTTAAAAGGTATCTATATCTCATAAATCCTTCAATATATTTCTTCATATTACCTCCGTCTTTTTTAGTAATACTCGCAATAATTATATATTATTCTTTTATAATGTCAAATTTTACTAATTTGTCCTACATAAATATAACAATTCAGCCATGCAGCTGAAACTTGCTGGCTGAACTGTTATCATTATATCAAAAAATATAATATTATGAAATGAAAACTTTATCACTTATACCGATAGTTCTTCCTTTGTTTTCTCTCCCTTCTGCTATCAAAACTTAAAATAATTTTTTCCAGGCTATTAGTATACACTACATAATATGACAATCTCCTTAGGTCCCTGAATCTGTTCTGTAGAAATGATACATACATCTCCTGATATAAATAACGCACACATACCGTCATTTCTTATGATTGATATTGCAGTATCTGCCGTCATTTCCATTAAATCGTAACGTTTATCCCAACATATCATAAATCCTTTATTTTTATTGCCGTATTTTTCAACTATTTCTTTAAGTTCTTTATCTGTTATCTTCTTTCCTCTTTTAACAATTTTTCTCTCATCTAAATATGTATCGTAATTATGGCAAAATCTACTTAATGCATCTATTCTTTTTGACGGTTTACGTAGTTCGAATAAAATCCTTTCTCTTTTCTGTTTCACTATATATTTGTTTACAAACAATTCTTCTATATCTGTATTCATTATTTTCCTCTGTGTAAAAATTCCTTATATGATTTTTCTTCTAAATCTCTCAACAATTTTTTATCTATAAAATGGGAATGTCCATCCATCAGCACTTCCGTTTTGAGACCATATTGTTTCCCAATTGTCATACATCCATTTTCCTTTTTCTTTTTTGAACCACACAAAGTTTACTGTTTCATGTCCCAATTCTACATATAATACTTTTGCTCTTGCCTTTGAATAAGAGAAAACCTTATAATATTCGATACCAGTTATCATATTAGTATCTGTATAACGGTCTTTAAATTGATCTCCATATTTATATGTTTTTATTTCGACATTTATATATGGAATTCCTATAACTAAAATGCACGCCATTATAATTAAAACAATTAAAACTTTTTTCTTTTGACCTTCGCTCATATCTTGTATATTACTATCAA
>CAOXUF010000029.1:0-6827 GCA_948560485.1 uncultured Eubacterium sp. | reverse complement strand
TTAAAACTTTTTTCTTTTTCATCATATTCTCCTTTTGTAAAAAAATCCCTGAGCAGTAACCATGCCGGTAAGTCAGATTCTATCTGATACATCAATCTGGTTATGCTCAGGGATTATGTTTTTATATTAATTAATGTTTTTCATAATACAATCGTTCTTTATTCTCTTTTATTGATTGTATCATTGAGTTCATCCTTTTACAACATTTTCCACCAAATTTTCTCTATAGTTAAAATACTTTTTGCCCCTTTTCTATTCCGTCTTATCCCTTTCCTTATTTTTCAATTTGTACTATAATATTTCTATCTGAATTTTAGGGAGATTGGTATGGGTATTTTAGGTAAAATCAAAACAAAAGCCGGCAATTTAAAAGAAACGAAAAGACGTGCCGCATATGCAAAATATTATAAAAATCTATTGATTGAGGATAAGGTTATTTTGTACGATTCATACTTTGGCCGAGGTATGATTTGTAATCCATATGCACTTTTTCTTGAATTAATTAATAATGAAGATTTTCAGGACTATACGCACGTGTGGGTGATTGAGGACCGATACGGCAACGAACCGATTATGGAGCAGTTTCAAAATAACAAAAACGTATTTGCCATTGCCAGACACAGCGATGACCACCTGAGATATTTAGCTTCTGCCAAATATATTATCACAAATGTCTCTCTTCCTTTTTATTATTGTAAAAAAGAGGAGCAGGTCTATGTAAATACATGGCATGGTACCCCGATTAAAAGTCTGGGCTTTGATATGCCGGATGCACCCGTTACGATTTCCAATGTCCTTAGAAATTTTTTATCTACCGATTATATTATCTCAGCCAATCCATTTTTGACTTCTGTTTTTCTGGATAAATATAAATTAGATGGATTATATGAGGGTACAATTATTGAAGAGGGATATCCTCGAAATGACAGATTATTTCATACAGATAAAGCAGAAATTATATCAAACTTACAAAAATACGGAATCGACATTGATTCCAAAAAAGAAATTATTTTATATGCACCTACATGGAAAGGCAATGATTACAACCGTCCGGAAATTGATGTGAATGAATATATTGATTTTAAAAGAACCGTAGAGTCTATGATTGATACAGACAGATATCAGATTCTGTTAAAACCTCATCAGGTCGTTTACAAAGAATTGAAAAAGTCAGGTCGCATGAATGATTCATTAATTCCTGCTTTTATTGATACAAACGAACTATTATCCATCACTGACATTTTAATTTCCGACTACTCCAGTATCTTTTATGACTATCTGGTTACGGACAAGCCTGTTATCTTTTATATTCCAGACCTTGAGAAATATAAAAATGAACGTGGACTTTATTTAGAGCCAGAAGCACTGCCGGGACCTTGTTTCACAAAACTGTCTGAAATCGGCAATGTTATTAACAATTTAAATGAATTTATCATCAAATACCATTCATCCTATGAAGCAGCCAAGTACTTTGCCTGTCCAAAAGACGACGGAAATGTTGCAAAACGAATTATTGATGTTATTTTTTATCATAAAACATCTGATGAAAAGGGAACTCCATATCAATTAATAACATGCGCAAACAAAAAGAAAAAACTTCTTTTCTTCGGCGGCGGGCTTCGTATGAACGGAATCTCCACCGCTTTGCGGACAATGTTGGATTATATTGATTATGACAAATATGATGTAACGGTCTATGCCGGCAACCTCAAATTTGAAGACAGCAAAGAAATGATTTGTACATTTAATAAAAATGCCCGCATTTTTGCCAGAGTTTCCTATACCCCAGCGACATGGGGTGAAACACTTCGAAATGATTTCCTACGGGTATTTGGTTTTAATGCACCTTTCATTAAGTACATCTATCCTAAAGCCATGTATGATCGAGAATTTGTTCGTTGCTTTGGAGAGAGCCACTTTGATACGGTAATTGATTATTCAGGTTATGGCAGTTTTTATTCTATTTTGTTATTAAGCAGTCCTGACTCCAAAAAACTTATTTGGCAGCACAACGACCTGCTCACGGAAAAAAATAAAAAAATAAATGGCAAAAAACCTCATAATCGTGAATTACGTGTAGTTTTCTCAGCTTATCCGTTTTTTGATAAAATCGTCGGATGCTCTGAAGCTACGATGCAGGTAAATTTAGAAAAAATAGGCTACAGCGAACTAAAAGAGAAATGCTGTTTTGTAAGAAATGCTGCAAACTTTGACAGAGTCATTGCAGGTGCCAAAGAATCGTTTACGAGAGAAACAGCTTCCGATGCCGGCGTCCCTGAATTACTGGATTCTAACTTAACATCTTTTGTGAATATGGGGCGTTTATCCCCTGAAAAAAATCAAGCAGCCTTAATTTATGCCTTTGCAAGACTTCACAAAGATTATCCGAATACAAGACTTTACATTATCGGTGATGGTGCACTTATGGGCGAGTTAAAAGCAATTATTCACTCTCTAAAACTAGAGGGAAAAGTAATAATGACCGGTAATCTTGATAATCCTTTTATGTTAATGAAGGAATGTGATTGTTTTATTCTACCATCATTACACGAAGGACAGCCGGTTTCACTGTTAGAAGCAAGATTATTAGGACTTCCTATTATTATGTCGGATTTTAGCTCTGCGAAATCATCTTTATTTGAAAATGGACAATTAGTAATTGGCAACACTGTGGATGAGATTTATGGCGGACTTGTCTCTTTTATGAAAGGAGAAGTTCCAACCTGCAATTTTGACTATAAAGATTATAATCAGGTAACCATTGGGCAGTTTGAAGACATTATTTAAAGACTCTTATTAACAGAGTTTCTGTTTTACGTTATTTGTGAAACAATTATAACAATATTTTTATTACAAACATCAGGAGGCAGATATGCAGACAGGCGAATATACCGCAAATATTAAAAACGGTTTCAAATATACATTCAAAAGAAATGCAAAAAAGATAATACAGAATTTTAAAATGCCGGAAAAGGATATTGAAAAAAAACAATACTATTCTTATCTTGCAATTCCTATTCAAAAAAATTATGTATTTTATGAGGCATTCTCCGGTCTTGGGATTTTAGACAATCCCCGTGCAGTTTTTCTGCAGCTTTTAGAAGATAATTCTTTTGAAAACTTTACACACATCTGGTCCATTGCAGACATGGATATGGCGAAAGATAATCTGAAAGAATTTGAAAACTTACCAAATGTAAAATTTGTCAAGCGAGAATCCGAAGAATATTACAGATATTTAGCTTCAAGCAAATATCTCGTTTCTAACTCCACATTTGGTTATTTTTTTACTAAGAGACCCGAACAGATTTACATTAACACATGGCACGGCGTTCCGACAAAATATATGGGATACGACCACACAGTAGAACGCGTAGAAAACGCCCGTGGTCCTGCGAGAAACTTCCTTGCTGCAGACTATATCGTCTCCGCCAATAAATTTATGACAGAGGTAATGTACCGAAACTCCTATAAACTGGACGGTTTGTTTCAGGGAAAAATATTAGAAACCGGACATCCCCGCAGTGACTTACTCATAAACGCTGATTCAGAAAAAGTTTATACCAAGCTGCGTAATGTAGGACTTAAAACAGACAAGAAAATTATATTGTATGCACCAACCTGGAAAGGTACGCTGTATAATCAGCTGGAATATGATGTAACAGAATTTAAAGAAACAATTAAAAAGTTTTCTGACAATATCGATCAGACAGAATACCGCATTTATTTACGAGTGCATTACTTCTTATATAAAATTTTAGCTGATGATCCGGAACTAAAAGAAATTCTTGTTCCGTTTACCATTGATACCAACGAACTTCTATCTGTGGTAGACATCCTTATTTCGGATTATTCGAGCATCTTCTTTGATTTTTTAATTACGAAAAGACCAATGATATTTTATGTTCCTGATTTAAAAGAATACGAGAGTGGACGAGGGCTATATGTACCTACGGATACCTTACCGGGACTGGTTTCTTGCAGCCTGGATGAAGTGGCATCCTCACTTGATGTGATTTGCAAAAACAGAGAGGAATACTTAGAATTCTACGAGCCGATGTGGCAGGAAATGGCTTCATGGTGTATTTATAATGATGACGGACTATCAACCAAACGTCTCGTAAATATTGTTTTTAAAGATTATTCTTATCTTTCATCTAAAACACATAACATTGTTGATGGTTTTGGAAACAAAAAGAAAAAAATATTAATTTGTGTTAATTCTAAGCAAAAAGATGCATCTTTCTGGGATTCATTCACTGCAGGCCTTGAACGTTACAATTATAACACCACTGATGTGACTGTACTGGTTACTGCTTTTCAAGACGAAAAAACAAAAGAGTATTTTAATACCCTGCCTAAAAACGTGCGTGTTCTTGTATGGTATGCACTTCCTTTTGTGGCAAAGGAAACGAAACGCTTTTATGACCGTGAAGCAGTCCGTGCATTGGGAAATGCAACTTTCGACGAGGTACGTGTGGAAGGCGATATTACAGAATACTGGGCGGCATTTGCAAACAATTTGAATCGTTCATCTAAATTACAGCCATGGGAATAATAGATAACTAAAAAGATAAGGCGACTAGTACCCAAGGTCATTAAATTATGGGTACTAACCGTCTCACTTTTTATTAAAATATCCAATGCATATATCTATTCTACAATATCAAACTCATCACTTAAATATACGTTACTACCCATTTCTGCTAAATGAGAATATCTGTAATGGCCTGCTACAAGATTATCTATATACACATTGGATTTTTCTTTTTCTGTATTAACACCTATAGAAAATATAAATGGATGATCCTTTTGAATATTCCCTAATCCAGTTATTGCATACCATTCTTTTATTTCTACTGTTTTCCATTCATCTCCATTTAATATTTCCAACTTACCAAATTCATAACCTGTTCTAAAAATTCCTTCTGTAAGACTACTGATTTTTACATCTATCTGCATATCATCACCTAATTTTACCGGACTGTTTGTTACTTCAAGCTTTAATTTTTCTTTTAGATCAACTTCTTTACCTGATGTCTGCTCCTCTGATGTCGTTTCTTCTTGTCCCTTTGTTGTTTCTGGTATAACCGATGTACTTTGTTCTGTATATTTTGGTACTACAGTAGTCTTTTCTTTCCCCTTTTTTCTGCTATCTACCTTCACTTTGACAACATATTTTTTCTTTTTATATGTTGCAATTATCTTAGTACTTCCCTTATTTTTTGCCTTTATTATCACCTTATTTTTATATTTCCCCTGTTTTTTAGCAATCCTAATTATTTTACTATTTTTTACCTTCCAAATAACTTTTCCTTTAACATTTCTTAATACTACTTGCTTCTTATTTCCAACATTCAATACTATTTTTGTTTGGTTGAGTTTTACCTTTTTTTATTGGCTGCATAAGTATTCATACCTATACTAGTAATGCACAATACAAAACATAACAGTATACTTGCAATTCTTTTTTTTGCCATCTCCTTATCCTCCTTCAATATACTATCAATTATCTATGTCATTATCTTTTTGTTCTTTCATATATTGGAACAAATATGAATTATATCGCGTCGCAACATTAAAACTTCCTCCTTGAGCCATAATTGTTCCCCATGCTATATTACTTGAATCAAAAATTATCCCACCACTTTCACCAGGTAATAAACTTGCATTGTATCTAATAAAGAACTTATCTTCGCTTGTTACCTTTCCTTCACTTTTATGCAAAACATATGCTGTATCATTTGTTCCTTTATAAAGCGTATAACCCGAAGCGGTCAACGATTTATTTATCAAACCATTGTTTGTAATTCCAAATCCGAACCATCCTGTTTGATTTCCTATGTTCTCATCAACTTTCAATATTGCCCAATCATATTCTGCCAATCCCCTTAAATAATCTGTCGCACAGGTAGCAGTTTTAGTCTCCCAATTGTACTGTGTCATATTAATTTTGGCATCATAATATTCAACACTAAACCACATGTAACTCGGACCAAGTTCTGGTCCATTAATTACCTCACCAGTTCCCGATTCTTTTGCCACAAAGGCTAAACCATTATTCAATTCCCCATTACTTATCATCTCAGTAACTGCTTCTGTTATATCTAATGTATGTCTATTTCTATCTACACCATTACATTTAAAACTTGCTATCGTATCACCCAACTCCGGCTGTGTGTTCCAAGTTATATTCTCTGCTGACCAACTGTTCTTTACTTTTTTCACCTCTACTGTCCCCGCTGTGTAGTTGGAAGTACTTTCTGCGACAGACAGTTGTGCTCGTTTTATTATTTTTTTATTCCATTGTACCTTATCACCAATATACGAATCTCCACTTATCACATGACTTGTATCTAAATACAACCTCTGTTCCGTTCCTTTATATGGAAATGTGGGATCACATTTATTTTTTATTACAAATTCACTTGGATGTAACGTTTGATCTCTTACAAATTGCATACTGCTTACCATTGCTGTGGGTAAATATTGCTCCAAAAACCATACTGCAGTCGGATCTACAACAACAGGATATAAAGCTCTCTCTAAATACTTCTTATCAATTATAAGTTTTAAAGATATCTCATTTCCATTCTCTATAATTTTATATGAAATATCCTCATAATTAATATTACCTTTACTATCTTTCATATTAGGCGGCAATATATAACCAACTTTCTGCTGTGATTCTGTATCTACAAAATAAATATATTTATTTTGTTTATCTTCAATAAGTGTAATATTTTTTGAATCTACTTTAAAGCATATTTCATTTTTAGATGGTTTAGAAGATAACACAATAAGATCGGAAGAGCGTCGTGTAGGGA
>CAOXUF010000028.1:3787-13871 GCA_948560485.1 uncultured Eubacterium sp. | reverse complement strand
GATATACAGACTGTACCTGGTTTAAAAAACAAATTTCTTGGCGGTGAAGGTTTATTTAACACTGTAGTAACCGGACCTGGAAAAGTATGGTTACAGACAATGCCGATTTCCAATGTTGCAGGAGCATTAATCCCTTATATACCATCCTCAAACAGTTAAACTTCTCTCTTTATTTTATGATTATCTTCAATATTATTGTGTTATAATAAAGAGTAACATAATAACTTTTAATCATTAGGAGTATATATAATGAAGACTGGACTTGTACTAGAAGGTGGTGCTATGCGTGGCATGTACACAGCAGGCATTTTAGATATATTAATGGAGAACAATATTACTGTAAATGGTGCTATCGGCGTCTCTGCCGGTGCAACTTTTGGTTGTAATTTTAAATCTAAACAGATTGGCCGTACCATTCGATATAATATGAAATACTCCCGTGACCCCAGATATGTAGGGCTACGCTCTCTTATGAAAACAGGAGATTTGTATGGGGCTGATTTCTGTTATAAAGAATTACCAAATAAATTGGATATATTTGATGTAAAAACTTACAAAAAAAATCCTATGGATTTCTATGTTGTTACAACAGATATCAATACAGGAAAACCAATATATCATCTGTGTCCAAATGGTGACAAAAACGATATAGAATGGTATCGAGCCTCTGCATCCATGCCGTTAGTCTCACGTATTGTAGAAATTGACGGCGTTCAAATGCTGGACGGCGGCATATCCGATCCCATACCAATTCACAAATTCAGGGAAATGGGCTATAAGAAGAACATCGTTATTCTTACCCAGCACAATGGTTACAGAAAAAAGAAAAGCAGTAGTCTGCCATTTATAAGATTAAAAATGGGACGAAAATATCCAAACCTTGTCCGTGACATGGAAATCCGTCATGAAATATATAACCAGACATTAGATGACTTAAAGGAAATGGAAGCCCGTGGTGAAGTTTATATTATTCAGCCAAAGGAGCCTATTACCATTAAACGTACCGAACGGGATCCTGATAAATTGAAGTCCTTATATGATATTGGACGAAAGGAAGGTATGGAGCATCTTATAAAATTAACAACTTTTCTTAAATAATAAAATATCCACATGCCATTACGCACGTGGATATTTTATTCGTTTCAATACTATTCGTGATTCTCTATAAATATACTTTTGATGCTATTTTGCATCCTCCTTATTCCTCAATATAGGTTGGTGCATTCTTTGGACTTCTTCCTTTAATCACATTATGATAATATGCATATGTCATTGGCACACGATCGTTTCCCTGAACATCACCTTCTACAACCTCACCTAAAAATACTGTATGGGTAACAGTTTCCATAGTATCTATAACATTACAAATAATATAACCACAAGTATCATCAAGTATTGGCATTTCTTCTACTATCTTGAAATCTACATCCTGGAACTTATTTGTGTCCTTTCCTGAGAAAAATCCAAACTTTCCAATTAACATTGATTCAGAATCTTCAGCAATGATATTCACAGCAAACTTCCCACATTCCCTGATACATTTATTTGTATAATTGTCATGATTGATACTGATTGCGACTGTTGCAGGGGATGCTGTAATCTGCATTGCTGAGTTTGCTGTACATCCTGTAGCTCTTCCTTCATCCATTGTTGAAACTACATAAACTCCATATGATAAATTTCTAAATACATCTATATTCATATTGCTCTCCTCTCATTTATCCTGCTTATTTATATTACATAGTCCTAATACAACTTAATATTTAACTAAGTTCATATCTTTTTCGATACTCTTGGTATTTTTTATCAAATTCACTATCAGGCTCTTTTACAATCTCTCTTGTATATGCGTGTATTCCCAGACTTCCACGTCCGATTTCCTCAACACAGCCTGCCACATTTGAACAATGATCAGATATTCTCTCCAATGATGTAATAATGTCTGTCATTATAAATCCCTGTTCAATAGAACACTTACCATTCTTTAATCTGTCAATATGTCTCTTCTTTAATTCATGTTTCAAATGATCAATGACATGTTCCATGGCTTCCACAGAAAGTGCCATGTCTGTATCATTCTCTCTAAAAGCAATTTTAGCCTTTTCCAAAATGTCCTCAACAGCTTCTATCATAACCTGGATTTCTTCCGTTGCCTTATCAGAAAATTTCAAATTCTTTCTTTCAATTTTTTCTGCTGATTTAACAATACCTACAGAATGGTCAGAAATACGTTCTATATCTCCTACAATATGCAACAGTTCACTTACAACATGACTATCCTGTTCACTAAGATTCTGCCTGCCAATCTGTACTAAGTATGTTCCCAGTTCATCCTCATATTTATCTACTTCCTGCTCTGAAAAAACAACATCTTCCAGCTCTTTTTCAGAAAACTCCTGTATCATAGCACAGGATTTTCTTACTCCTGACTCTGCCTTTTCCAACATTCTGTATACTAACTTTCGACATTGTTCCAATGCGATTGCAGGTGTAGCCATTAATCTCTCATCAAGTATTTCTTTGGAATCTCCCACTTTTGAATCCCTTACAATGAAACATGCTATTTTTTCTAACAACTTTGCAAAAGGGAACAAAAGTGCTGTACACAACACATTAAAAATTGTATGAATCACTGCAATCCCTAACAAACTGGCACTTTCATTAATAAATGAAAAGTCTATAACTGCATTCACAATACAGAAGACTGTTAACCAGACTGTAGTTCCAATGATATTAAATGCCAGATGTACTACCGCTGTTCTCTTTGCATTTTTATTAGCACCAACTGCTGAAATCATAGCAGTCACGCAAGTTCCAATATTCTGTCCCATAATAATTGGTATGGCACTTCCATAACTAACTGCTCCTGTAGACGCCAGCGCCTGAAGTATTCCAACCGATGCAGAAGAACTTTGAATTACCGCAGTAAGAAATGCACCTGCCAAAACCCCAAGAATAGGATTACTGAACATTGTCAGTATCTGCTGAAATTCCGGTACATCCCTTAATGGGCTTACTGCTGCTGACATCGCATCCATTCCAAACATAAGTACTGCAAAGCCAAGCAAAATCATTCCTGTATCAGCACTTTTACTGTTCTTCTTCCTCATTAACAAGATAATTCCTATCAGTGCTAATACCGGCGTAAAAGATGTCGGCTTTAACAGACTTACAAGAACATTTGAACTTTCTATTCCTGACAAACTCAATATCCAGGAAGTTATTGTTGTACCTACATTTGCTCCCATAATAATACCGATAGCCTGTTTTAAATTCATAATACCCGAATTTACAAATCCAACGACCATAACCGTTGTCGCTGAGGAACTCTGAATAATCGCTGTTACTCCCGCTCCTAATAAAAAGCCTTTAAACCTGCTCGATGTCAGTTTTTCTAAAATATTTTTTAATTGATTTCCTGCCCTTTTTTCTAAAGCTTCTCCCATAACCTGCATTCCAAATAAAAATAATGCAAGTCCTCCAACTAAAGATAAAATATTGAATATATCCATTTTCTGTACCTCCATAAAACCACATTAATGTTTCAATGTAATATTGAGGTTATTACTAAGTAAATCTTTCGTAAATTTTTAGTAAAATACCACGTCTGATGTTTAGTCTAATCAGTTTTTTGTATTTTACCCAAAACACAGAAAATAATATACACAACTTTTTGCAAAAAATTTTATTCTTTAATCAGTTCATAATCGCCTGCCGGCGGATTATTTTTTATAATCAATTCTGTCTGTGATCCGGAAGGACAATGAATTTTTAATCCGTCCACACCTTCCTCTGTTTCAAACATTTTAGTACTCATGTGTAAAATTTGTTTTGGAAGATATATCTCTTTTATATGGCTGTCTCCAAATGCCCAGTCCTGGATCTCCTCTACACCTTCGTTAATTATAACAATATCTACATTTGAAAATAAAAAGGCACCACTTTCTATTTTTTTAACACTTCCAGGTATTATAACCTTTTCTGTATTTAATGCTCTGTTATAATCTGCCGAAAAGGCATTTTCTGCAATACCTGATACAGATTCTGGAATCGTTACCTGCTGTTTATCTCCATTATAAGCTAACAACATTCCTTCTTCATCTATAGCAAATCCATTTTCATCAAACATTCCCGATTTTTCATAATAAGCATTTGTCTGGCAGTTATAATCTAGTTGATCAGCTGCATCTTCTTCCTGTTTAAAATAATAAATTTTATTCCCATCGTCATCAATGATATAAAAGTATTCTTTTAATTCATACTGTCCAATATCATCATCAATAATATCTTCCAGTTCTTTTCTTTCATTGACATACTTCATAGAATATTGCTTACTCCCCAACTCCAAAGCATGATTACCAACCTCATACTTACCTTTTTTAGAATGTTCTCCGTAAACATCCTTTTCCTCATAATCTTTCCCGCTGAATTTTACCTGATACATTTCATCCAAATCTACCTTATACCAAGTTCCCTTTAACGATATATTCTTATAATACCCTTTGTCCGTAAAAGCATCTCTATGTCTGCATCTCACAAATATAAACATTGATAATATGAGTACAAGGATTATTCCATCAATAATTAATACTTTTTTTAACTTTATTTTTCTGCTTTTCATATCACTACTTCTTCTTTATCTTAAGTCTTTTTACTTTAGACCATTTTCCATAAACTCTCTCACCAAATTGATATCTATATGCTCTAACTCTGATATAATAAGTTGTTCTGTTTTTTAACTTTGTAATTGTATACTTCGTTTTATTTGTACGTTTTGTTTTTGTCTTTCCTGCCTTAAACTTTTTATGAGTTGCATATTGAATCTCATACTTAAAGGCATTTTTGACTTTTTTGTATTTTACTAAAACTTTGTATTTGTTTGACTTTCTTGAAACCTTCTTAATCTTTCCAACAGATTTAATCTTTGAACCACCTGTCTTTACCTCCGGAATCGGTGTTCCCTTCTTGCCATCATAGCAGATATAAGATGCATCTGCCATATATTTTCCCTCTATAAAATCTGTAGAAAGATACACTGTACTGTTTTTGTATCTTAATGCTACTGTTCCTTGGGAAAGTTTACCGTTATTCTCATCTCTCTCTGTCGAATTTGTTTCAATTGTTCGTGGTGCACTGACACTAGCCAGATGTACAATAGAAGCTCCTGTTTTTTTAGAGTTAATATTCCCTATATTCAAATCGGAATTATACTTCTGCTGATCATATGCCCAATGCGAATGCCCATTAAACATAGTCACATTTGCATATTTATTTAACAATTTTCGAAATCTTTTTTCATCATCATTTCCAAATGTATATGTTAAATCATAAGTATACCCACCCGGATTTTTCAAATTTCCTACGGCATTTGTAACATCACCATTTTCCAACGCAAAATATGAGTGAAAGAACAAATACACATGTTTATTCGCAAAGGTATTTAGATTTTTTTCCAGCCAGTTCAACTGCTGGTCTTCCAGCAATCGGCTGAATTTGCCATTATAAGACCATTTTGTCTGACTAAAGAAAATAAAAATATCTCCCTGCTTTTCATATACAAAATCGACACCATTACTGTTAATGTTTTTAATATTTTTGTCTGTTGTTTTCTTTGTATTTACATATTTATTAAAATCCTTAATTCCACCTACATCATGATTTCCCATACATGTATACACCGTCATTTTAGGATATTTATCAATTGCAGTTTTAAATTTTGTAAAGGCTTCTTTTTCACCGTGGCTGCTTAAATCTCCCGTCATTCCTAAAAAATCAATACCCTGGGCATTTACGAACTTTAATACATTATTAAATGCAACTACAGAATCATCCTCTGAAAAGTCATGATATCTATTATAATGTACATCACTCATAAGCCCGAACTGATATATAACGTTTCCTTCATTCAACTGTTTTTCTTTTGGAATATCATATGTATAAACGGTGGTTGATTTGCTGTCAACTAACATTAACTTCTCTGCACCCTGTGGTATCACCGTATATTCAGACGGAATTTTATAAGTTGTGGTAAGTTTACTTTCTGTTGTTTCTACATCTGCTAATTCCGTAAAAGAAACTCCATTATATTTTAACTTATTACCACTTTCATCTCCCCAATACAACTGATAATCTCCCGGCTTTTCTGTGCTGACTGTTATCTCCCCATATGCAAGTCCCGGATTCTGACTGGCAAAATGATATTCAATCTTATTTTCCACCACACCTGCTGTTACCTTATTGCAGCCGGGCAGTATGCTAACCGCCAATGTCAATGCACATATGCCTGAAATAATATTTTTTACAAATCTGCTTTTCATGTTTTTCACTAACCTTTCTATGCCGCTTACTGACATAATTTTGCTACAAGCTGATTAATAATCTTTCCATCTGCACGTCCTTTAAAAGCCGGCATAACTGTTTTCATAATCTGCCCTTTATTTCCTGTTGCAAGCACATCTGCAAACTTCTCTTTCAACTCAGCCTCTACCTCATCTGCACTCATGAGTTTTGGTGCATATTCATTGAACACATCATATCTTGCCTGATATTCTTCCCTCAAATCTGTTCTATCTGCCGGACAGCTGTCAATCTGTTCTTTTACTGTCTTTAATTCTTTTAAGATAACTTTATTTACCATTTCTTCAGGAATATCTTCTCTGCATCCTGCATCAATTCCCGCTTTTTTTACTGCCTGTATCAGTGCTGAAATAGATTCCTTTCTCGCCTTATCTCTCGCTTTCATAGCAGCAATCATATCCTTTTGTAATACTTTAACATCCATTTTGTTTCATCCTCCTTACCACTTTCTATATGTCTTATATAAGTATAGTATAGTTTACAAAGTATGTCTATTACCTTTCCTGCCGGATTTCTTATTTTTATTAGTTTTTCCTTGAGACTTTGATGCTTTACTTCTTACCCTTTGATATCTGTCTTTCTCTTTTTTAAACTGTCTCGGTTTAATCAGGCACTCCCTTCCAAACCCTATCAAGTCCTCTCTTCCTGCAATATGAAGTGCTTCTTTTACCAATTCATAATTGGCAGGGTTCCTATACTGCATCAATGCTCTCTGCATTGCTTTTTCATGAGGATTCTTCGGTGTATATACCGGTTCCATTGTCCTAGGGTCAACTCCGGTATAATACATAACTGTTGACATAGTTGATGGTGTAGGATAAAAATCCTGCACCTGCTGTGGATTATATCCAATGTCCCTTAAGTATTCTGCCAGTTTTACAGCCTCTTTCATATCAGAACCCGGATGGGAACTCATCAAATACGGAACAACAAACTGTTTTTTTCCTGCTCTGTCATTGAACTTATAATATTTATCTATAAACTTCTCATAAACACAATTCTGTGGTTTCCCCATATAAGAAAGGACCTTATCAGAAATATGCTCCGGTGCAACCTTTAACTGTCCACTGATATGATGTTCTACCAACTCTTTAAAAAATGTATCATTCCTGTCTTCCATAATATAATCAAAACGGATTCCCGAACGTACAAATACCTTTTTTACCTTTGGCAGTTCCCTGAGCTTACGAAGCAGTTTTAAATATTCACTGTGATCTGTGTCCAGATTCTTACATGGTTTTGGCCACAAACACTGCTTATGTTTACACACTCCATTCTTTAACTGCTTCTTACATGCCGGATGATAAAAGTTTGCTGTAGGTCCTCCTACATCATGAATATATCCTTTAAAATCAGGCATTTCTGTTATCTTTCTAGCTTCGTTAATAATTGACTCATGGCTTCTGGTCTGAATAATTCTTCCCTGATGAAATGTGAGTGCACAAAAACTACATGCTCCAAAACACCCACGACAACTGATTAATGAAAACTGTATTTCCTGTATTGCCGGTATTCCTCCATCCTTCTCATAAACAGGATGATAAGTTCTCTCATATGGTAAATCATAAACATCATCCATCTCCTGTCTGCTCAGCGGCTCTTGAGGAGGGTTTTGTACTACATATACACCATTCGGGTAAGGCTCTACCAATGTCTGTCCATTAAAAGGATCTGTATTCTCACTTTGAATCCGAAAACTCTCTGCATACTTTAACTTGTCCTGTTTCATCTCATCATATGATGGTAAGATGATGGGCTCATATGCCAATGACAAATCTTTTGTTTTAAATACAGTTCCCGGTATATATGTAATATCCTTTACATCCATACCACTGTCTAAGGCATCTGCAATCTGCACAATGGACTTCTCTCCCATACCATAAGATATCAGGTTTGCCTGTCCATCCAACAATATCGAACGCTTAAAACTATTACTCCAATAATCATAATGTGCCATTCTGCGAAGACTTGCCTCAATCCCGCCTACTATAATCGGTTTATTCTTATATGTATGACGAATCAGATTACAATAAGTCACCACTGCGTGATCCGGACGCTTTCCGATAACACCTCCCGGAGTATATGCATCGCTGTCACGTCTTTTCTTAGAAACATAATAGTGGTTTACCATAGAATCCATATTTCCGCCCATAACAAGAAATCCCAGACGCGGCTCCCCCAGTATATTAATACTATTATCATCTTTCCAATCCGGCTGAGCAATTATCCCTACACTGTATCCATGTGCCTGTAAAACACGGCTGATAATAGCATGACCAAAAGAAGGATGATCTACATAGGCATCCCCTATTATATATACAAAATCTAGTTGTTCTATTCCCTGCTCTTTCATATCTTGACGGAAAATTGGTAAAAATGACATGTCTTTCTCCTTACGTTTTTTATTCCTTTCTGTTCTGCTTATTTAATACTATTCTCTGCCTCTTCTAAAGAATCATATCCCTGCAGATTAACTGTATTTTCTATCGTCATCTGTGCAAGATTTTTTCCATTTCTATATAAGTCTACAATGAATCGGGCATACATTTTCAATAGTTTGTCAGAATAAGTTAACAGTTCTCCTTTCAGATATGTCTCATAACTTGCATTATCTATCCCGTCTGCATCACTTGTAATATCACGTGCCTGTGATGCAAGTTTGGGATACTTTTCTGCAAAATCTTTCATCCACTCTACCTGAATCTGTGCCACCTGTTTTACAATAGCTCTTGTCTTATCTGTTTTCTGCGGAAAATATTTTTCTAATTCTTTATATTCATCCGGTGCTGTACTTTCCATCATGCGTCCATACTTCTCAGTTATCATATTCCACCCCTTCGATTTATTCTCAAGCCACAAATCTCTAATACACACCAACATGTCATCTGTCCATGTAAGATATTGACTTCTTCTCATTACATAAAAGAACAGCCAGTTGTTCTGACAATCTGCTCTTCCCCCCTCATTTTCAACTTTATCAAATGCCTCAAATTCCAATCTGACTATCTCATTAATCACATCTTCTCTATTATATTCTGCCTTTTCCATAATCACTCCTACATAATCATCCAAAAAATTCGAGGATATATCATCCGCCAATCCCTGATTCTTTAATTCATATATAACTAATGTTGCAACAATTTCTACTGTCAATGCTTTCTGGTCTTTCTCATTAACAGACATATTATCATATTGATAATCATCCCATGCTGCTCTTTGATCAGGCATATCAGAAAGGGCACGCATGATATCCCCTATTTCAGGTAAAATCTCCAATGCCTCTGTTCCCCTTAAAAGCCATTTATAATAAGGCGCATACTTATTATTTAATATATAAATACATTTCATTGCATGCTCCATAAACTTAGCCATACACATACTTGCCGTAACATAATCCTTCCTGCCCATGGAACGGCCATAATTCACCTGCCCCATCTGTGCCATACTCGAAAGTTCTCTTGCAAGTTTTACAAGCCTTGCCTGCTTTGGCTGCTTCATAAAATCATTTCTTATGTTTGTAAATATCTGTTCATCATCTCTAAAAACTTCTCCATTCGTTACCGTTGCCAATTTATAATCATCAATTTCTATCCAATCTGATACTTTTCCCGGGCCTTTCCTATGTGCAGTATATTTCTCATAGAAGTCTCCAATCAACTGTACTCCACATCTTCCCTGCGCCATCTCAGTGTCCAACCGGGAAATTCCCATATAAGATTTCGGAAGT
>CAOXUF010000028.1:0-3777 GCA_948560485.1 uncultured Eubacterium sp. | reverse complement strand
TGTAATCTCTCTCCAATTATATCGTAGGTACTCTTTGTTACCCACATGCAAAATCCTGGTCCAAAATCATGGTCTTTGGAAAACTCATCATCAAAACCAAAACGCTCTGAGCCTTCTCCCACAAAACCAACTGCAATCTTGTCTTCATACTCAGAGAACTTTTCATGAATCATTGGTGCACCAACTTCTTCATAAAATTTTCGTGCCAGATTTATTCCCGAAATTCCTTTCTGAATACATCTATTGCTTTCTTCCTTAACTTCTCTCATATCACATTTTTTTCTGGCACTTTCCAAATTCTGCTGCGTTATTTCATATGCAGTTCCTTTTCCCATATTTATCTCGATTTCCGGTAATGCCTCCTCATATAACTTCACTGCCTCGCTGTATTTCTCCTGTTTACATTTTGCTGCGGCCATAGCGGACAAAGCAGCACTATAATGAAAATTTTTTACCTCATCTTTTCGATATGTATCCAATGATTTCTCCAAATATCTTATCGCCTCATCTACTTCTCCCAATTCTAATAGTGAAGCCCCTAAATTAGACTGAGTAACCGCTACGGCTATTTCCTCTCCATCTATTTTCTCAATAATATTAAGCGCTTCCCTAAGATGCTTTACTGACATATGAAAATCCCCCATCTCCTGATATAATAATGCAATATTATTATTCAGGCTGGCAAACCTATAATCCCCTGCCTCAATATTGTTTTCATATATATGAAATGTTTCTATGTAATAACCCAATGATTTTTCTAATAATCCTGCCGCCCTATAGGCATTTGCTATATTTTGCAGCGATGTAGCATAATCTACTGTCCCTTCGATTCCCATCTCTTTCATAACTTCAATGCAATGCTCACAAGCCTTAATCGACTTATCATACTGACTGGTATCTCTAAAAAATCCCATCATCTCATTTAATATTGTAAACTGTGCAGAAAAATCATTCTCCCTTACCGCCTGAGTCAGACTTTTATCAAGAAAAGGCTCTACTTCGTCCAATTTTTTTTCTTCAAATAATATATCTAAATAATCTAAAAATTCTTTCATGTCCATATTCACCACTCCACTATTGTACTAATTTTTGTGAACTATAGCTCACACTTAGCAACTATCCATATCAAAAACTAATGTTTTTTTATTATAGAAATCACTGTAAATACTAAAAATATTACCAGATTCGCTACTACTACACTTGCACCTGCCGGTATAGAAAAAGCATAAGAACCGATTAATCCAATCGAAAAATTAATGACTGATAATACTGCCGAACAAATAGTAACTGACAAAAAACTCTTAAAAACTCTCATAGAGGTCAATGCCGGAAAAATAATTAAACTGGAAATCAACATTGCTCCCATCATTTTTATACCGATTACTACTGTCACTGCAGTTAAAACAGATATTAATGTATTGTACATTCCTACCTGAACTCCGGTAGCTTTAGAAAAATTCTCGTCAAATGTAACTGCAAAAACTCTATGATAACAGAATATAAACATTATAATAACAATCACCGACAGACCGACACAAACAATCACATCATCCTTTGTCATTGCAAGAATGCTTCCAAACATATAACTATAAATATCTGTACTAAGCCCTGTAGTAAGAGATGTAACAATTACACCAATCGCTAATGCCGACGCTGAAACCATAGCAATCGCAGCATCACTACGCATCTTTCCATCCTCTGCCAGCCTTAGCAGTAAAAAGGCCGCAATGATAACTACAGGAATTGCAAACTTCAAAGGTGCAATTCCACATGCAATTGCAATTGACAATGCACCAAAAGACACATGTGACAGACCATCCCCTATCATAGAATATCTTTTCAGAACTAAACTCACCCCTAGAAGTGCGGCACACAATGAAACTAACATTCCTCCTAAAAAGGCTCTCTGAATGAACCCATATGATAACATCTCACTAATCATCAGCACCACCTCCTAAAAACATATCAGAAATATTTGATTTTCTATATTCGGCTACTGTTCCAAAAAAATTCCGCTCTTGTTCCAAATGTAATATATGTGTCGCATACTCTAGTGCATTTTTTATATCATGAGTTACCATCACAATTGTCACACCCTCACGATTTAATTTTTTTATTTCATCATACAAATCTTTTGCAGCTGCAGGATCCAGTCCCGTTACCGGCTCATCTAAGATTAAAACATTATCCGCGGCACATAATGCTCTTGCAAGAAGTACTCTCTGCTGCTGTCCTCCTGACAATTCTCTATAACATTGTTTTCTCAAATCCAATATACCAAGTTTTTCTAAATTTCTTTTCGCCTCTTTTTTGTCCTGTGTTGAATAAAAAGGACTTTTATGACCGCTATTCAATACCCCTGACAAAACAACCTCCCACACACTGGCAGGGAAGTCTTTCTGTGCCTCTGTCTGCTGTGGAAGATATCCTATTCCTTTATTGGTTTTCCCACCTGTATTTACATTCACTTTTCCTTGTATCGGTCTTATTAATCCCAATAAAGTCTTAATCAACGTACTCTTCCCTGTACCATTTTCACCCACAATACACAAATACTGTCCTTCGTTCAGACAAAACTTTAGATTGTCTGCCACGATTCTGTTTTCATATCCAAGCGTTACGTTATCACATTCAAAAACCATATCTTTTCTCCAAACTTTATTATTTCAGTACTGCTTTCAAAGCCTGTACATTCTCCCTCATCAAATCAATATACGTTACCCCATTATCAAACTGTTTCTGTGTTATATTGTGACAGGAATTAAACTGGTACTTTTTTACCTTTGTATCATCACAAATAACATCAGCCATTGCCTGACTGCTTAACTCAAGGTAAAACACTCCATTAACATCATGAGATTTGACTTTATCTATCAAAAATGCAACCGTCTTTGCACTTGGCTCTGTATCACCACTGCATCCCGGAAATGCTGCATAATACTTCAGTCCATATCTTTGTGCGAAATATATTAAAGGAAACTTATCCGCAAAAATAATGTCTTTATGCTCTGCACCATCAACAATCGTCTGAATTTGTTCATCCAACCCTTTTATTCGTTTTATATATCTGTAGGTATTCCTCTGAAATTCTTCTGATTTCTCCGGGAAAATTTCACACAGTCTATCACATATTTCCTGCACTAAAGTCATTGCATACACCGGTGATGTCCATATATGCTCATCCACTTCGTCATGTTCATAGCCAGCGTGACTATGCCCTTCCTCTTCATGGCGGTGTTCACTCTCAGCATACACATTCTCATCATGGCTATGTTCATCGTCAACATTTGTCATGATATCTGACTGGTTTTCTAAATCAATATAATCCATCATCTTCATTCGTACTTGTGATTGATTATCCAGAGAATGTACTACTTCCTCTACCCAGTTTTCTATAGACCCTCCATTATATATGAATAAATCTGCATTATTTATCTGAATAACATCTGCCGGTGTAGGTTCAAAAGAATGATTATCCTGACCGGGAGATACCAATAACTCCACATCAATGTCACTGTTCTTACCTACAACTGCCCGTGTAAAATCATAATAGGGAAACAGTGTTGTCATAATTGTTAACTTATATTCATTTTTATATTTTTCTTGTTCTGTACTATCTTTACAACCCCACAACACAAAACACACCGCCAGACTGACAAATAAAATAATACATCTTTTTAATACTTTCACTTTTACTTTCCTTTACTATAAATTAAATAATATTTCTACTTAGCACATCTGTCACATTTTCCATAGAATACTGTCTTTTTGGGATTA
>CAOXUF010000027.1:8158-14388 GCA_948560485.1 uncultured Eubacterium sp. | reverse complement strand
AGAGACACGAGGATTTTCAGTCCTCTGCTCTACCAACTGAGCTAACCAGGCTTGCGATACCTCGTATCATCTACCGCATTGATGATTTTAAACCAACATCTGGTATTTGTCAAGTAATAAAATAAATTTGTTACTATTCAGCCATGCGATATAGAATAAATATAACAAATAACTGCTTGCAGAAAATTTGAAATATTTATTCTGTATCATATGGTGAACAACCATAGCGAAGGAAATCCAAAGGATTTTCGAGCTACTGGCTGAATAGTTACTTTATTTCTTCTGATATACATGAACGTATTCAATCTCGAAAACATATGGCAACTGGCTGTCGTCTACAGGACCGCCAAGCCCTCCGCCGACAGCGGTGTTCATAATTAAGAAATATGGTTTATCAAAAGGCCAGGCATGATGCATCTGGTCATTTGGAACATCAGGTCTTTCATATTTAAACTGGGTTTTGCCATCTACGAAAAACTCAAAGTAATCCGGTGTCCACTCCATAGAGTAATTATGAAATTCATCAGGAGGAATAAAATCATATTCCTTATGATTAGAAAATGGGTTTGGTTCGCTCATTCTGTGATTAAACATTCCTGAATGCAGACTAAACAGTAATAAATTCGGTCTGCGTCCAATATGTTCTACAATATCTATTTCTCCACATTCAGGCCAGCGGTCTTCAGGGGGAGTTTTGGGAAATCTCTCCCAGTCTTCTTTTGTGAAATTATCAAAATCAGGACGGCCGTCTTCCCGTTTTGGAACCCAGTCAGGAATTGGCGGTTTTTCTTTATATGGCATCATCCAGATAGCAGGCCAGGAACCGGTTCCTCCGGGAAACTTTGCTCTGATGTCAAAATATCCATACTGCCAGCTTGCTTTTCCTCTGGTGTTAATTTTGGCGGAAGTATACTCCCGTTCTACGTCCTGTTCTTTGACAGAGCGAATGGTCAGTTTTCCGTCTTTTACAAAAATATTGCCGGGTCTGTCCGTGTATGCCTGTAGTTCTTTATTTGGCCACTGAAAGTTTCCTACTTCATAGCTCCATTTTTCAGAATCAGGTTGTCCTTCATAATCAAAATCATCCGCCCATACTAATTTGTAATCATCTAAATTCATAAAAAACTCCAATCCGCTGCAGAGAACTACAGCATAAATTTAAACGTACTGATAATTTAAGTTGATTCTAACATATAAAAACATTTTTACCTAGAGAAAAATAAGATATTTTTTGACAATTAGAAAAGATTGAACTATTGTTGTAATAGTGGAAAAGAGGAGCATAACATGAAAGTTTTATTGGTGGCAGTAAATGCCAAATACATTCATTCGAATCTGGCAGTATACAGTTTGAAAGAGTATGCTGAAAAATATGGGAAGAATGAGCATGAGATAAAAATAAAAGAATATACAATTAATCAATATACAGAAGAGATTGTTGCGGATATTTATGAAGAACAGGCGGATATTATAGGATTCTCCTGTTACATCTGGAATATTCAGCAGGTCATGGAAGTAATTAACGATTTGAAGTCAGTCTGTCCGAAGAAAGATATCTGGGTTGGAGGACCGGAAGTATCTTTTAATGCAGTACAGGTATTGTCAGATAATGTAAACGTTGATTATGTGATGTGTGGTGAAGGTGAAGAGATATTGAAACAATTTCTCGACAATTATCATGAGGGGAAATTACAAAGGAAAGATATTAACGGACTTGTATATAGAGAGGATGGACAGATAAAAGTAAATCCGATGATGAAGCCTGTGGATATTTCTGATATACCTTTTGTGTATAGAGATATGAAGGATTTTGAAAACAAAATTATATATTATGAGACGAGCAGGGGATGTCCGTTTTCCTGCAGTTACTGTCTGTCATCCATTGATAAAAAAATCCGGTTTCGAAATTTGGATTTAGTAAAAGAAGAACTTCGGTTTTTTATTGATAATAAAACATCCCAGGTAAAATTTGTCGACAGGACCTTTAATTGTAATCCAAAACATGCAATGGAAATATGGAGGTATATTAAGGAAAATGATAATGGCATCACCAATTTTCATTTTGAAATAGCAGCAGATTTGATGACAGAAGAAGAACTGGAATTGATATCAGATATGAGACCCGGGTTAATACAATTAGAAATTGGAGTGCAGTCTGTGAATGAGGAGACATTACAGGCGATTCATCGAAAAACGGATATTGGGAAAATAGAAAGTATTACAGGCAGGATACGGCAGAACAAAAATATACATCAGCATCTTGACTTGATTGCAGGTCTGCCTTATGAGGATTATTCATCTTTTAAAAATTCATTCAACACAGTGTATGCCATGAAACCTGATCAGCTCCAATTAGGTTTTTTAAAAGTATTGAATGGTGCCGGAATATCAGAAGAGGCAAAGGAGTATGGTATTGTTTGCAGCAGCCGTCCGCCTTATGAAGTGTTAAAAACAAAATGGCTTACCTTTGATGAGATTTTAAGATTAAAAGAGATTGAGACAGTTGTTGAAATATATTATAACAGTTTACAATTTTCAGAGACAATAAGAAAATTGGAAGAGTTTTTCAAGTCTCCATTTGACATGTATGAACGATTGGGAAGATATTATAAAAAATACAGCGCAGGTGGATTGAAGCATTCCAGAGTGAACCGTTATGTATTGCTTCTTGATTTTATCATGGAAGAATTAAATTTGACAGAAGAAGACAGCTTTGCATGGAAAGAACTGTTGACATTGGATTTTTATTTGAGAGAGAATGCAAAAACCCGTCCGGTGTTTGCAAAAAGTTTAGAGGATTCTAAAAAGAAAATTCATAAAATTTATTGTCATCCGCAATTAAAACAAAAACTAAAAAATTATGTAAACTATTCTTCGAAACAGATAGAACATATGACGCATATAGAAGTTTTAAAAGGGCGGTATATATTATTTGATTATCTAAACAGAAATGCATTAACAAAAGCAGCAAGTACAGTTGATGTTACAACATATTTACAACTTTAGGATATAGTACTGATTACAGGAGGAAAAAATGATAAAAAACTATGTTTGTGTGGATATTGAAACCACCGGCATTAGACCAAAATGGGACAAAATCATAGAGATTGGAGCAGTAAAGGTTCGAAACGGAAAGGAAGTAGAGAGATTTTCTGAGTTAATTTATCCGGGAGTAAAGCTTCCATGGAGAATTACAGAACTGACCGGAATTACAGATGAAATGTTAAAGGGAAAACCGACAATTGAGGAGGTTTTACCCAGGTTTATTGAATTTGCAGGAGATGATTTGTTATTAGGACACAACATTCGTTTTGATTATAGTTTTTTGAAACAAAACGCCATGAACTTAAATTTAGAGTTTCAGAAAAGTGGAACAGATACTTTGAAAATAGCACGCAAAGTATTACCGCATTTAGAGAGCAGAGCGTTGGATTATCTGTGCAGATATTATAATATTGAGGATGAGAATCATCATAGAGCGTTTAATGATGCCAGTGTTACATCACAGTTATATTTTATTCTTATGGAACAATTCGGAGAAGAGAACCCACAGCTTTTTGAACCATATGAATTTTCATATAAAGTAAAGAAAATGCAGGCGATTACGGACAAACAAAGAAAATATCTGCTGGATTTGATACGTTATCATAATCTTACGGTTGATTTTGACGTAGACGGTTTGTCGAAAAACGAAGCGTCCAGAAAAATAGACAAAATTCTGTCAGAAAAAGGTAGAATTTTTGACTAGGACAAAAGAAAAAGTTGTGATATACTTTGAAAGTATATGGTGGGAAAGTCCACATTTTATAATTGATTAGAGGTGAGATAAATGAATTTTTTCTATAGCAAAAAGAATCAGAAAATTATTGCAGGAGCTATTGCATTGGTGTTAGTTGCGGCGCTAGTTGTAACAACAATTGCAAGTTTCTAATGGACACTGATTAAAAATGATTTTACTCAAATGATACATAAGGGATGTTTGGAGGAGGAAAAATGAAAAAGATAAGGAAGATTGGCATAATGCTTGTTGTTATGGCGGCATTATTTGGTGCCATTCAGGTATCTGCCGCTTCAAGAGATACAGAAGACGTAGTAAAAGAAGGAATCCATATTGAAGATATTGATGTCAGTGATATGACAGAGAAAGAAGTAAAAAAGGCTGTTAAAGATGTGGTAAATTCAAGAATAAATGCCGCTGTGTCATTAAAGATTAATAAGGATACTGTAAATACAACACTGAAAGATTTAGGATATTCATGGAAAAATAAATCCGTTGTCAGTGAGGCAATGAGAGCCGGTAAACAGGGAAATGTCATCAGGAGATATAAGGACAGCATAGATTTAAAGAAACAGGGAAAAACATTTCATGTTGAAATAGATATTGAAGAAAAGGATTTCAAGAAAAATCTTGAAGCGTTATGTAAACCGTACAATGTAGAGGCGAAAAATGCATCTTTGAAAGCTACCGGTCATGGATTTCAGATTATTCCTGAGGTAGAGGGATGTGTGGTAAATTATAGTAAGACAGTAAAACAGTTTATATCATATATTCAGAATGACTGGGACAAAAAGTCAGAGATTGCTTTTGAGGCAACAACAAAGATTGCGAAACCAAAATACACAACAAAGGATTGTGAAAAGGTTTCTAATGAACCGATGGGAACTTATACGACTTATTTCTCAGCAGGAGTGGTAAATAGAAATTTAAATATAAAGAATGGAACACAAAAGCTGAGTGACAATGTAATATATCCGGGAGAAAGTTTTTCCTGTAATGAGCAGCTGGCGCCATGGACAGAGGATAATGGCTGGCATCCGGCCGGAACTTATTCTGAGGGAAGTGTAGTTGACAGTCTTGGAGGAGGAATCTGTCAGGTATCCAGTACATTGTACAATGCGTTAATTAATGCAGAGTTAAAGATTGTTGAAAGATATCCTCATTCTATGGCAGTGTCTTATGTGCCGTTAGCGGCAGATGCCGCATTGGCAGGCGATTATAAAGATTTGGTGTTTGAGAATAATACTGATGCACCGATTTATATTCAGGGACATTACAGTGAGGGAGCTGTTACATTCAATGTGTATGGTCATGATACCCGAAAAGCAGGTCATAAGGTAGAATATGTAAGTAAGACGATAAAAACCGTGCCAATGACAACTACAACAAAGAAAGATCCTTCAAAGGAAGAAGGATATAAAGAAACTGTACCGGGACATGTAGGATATGTCGCAGAATTATACAAGGTAACATATGAAAACGGTAAACAGGTAAGCAAAGAATTAATGCATACAAGTACCTATAAGATGGCACCGACAACAAAGATTGTGGGAACTAAGAAAGATAAGAAAAAAGATCCGGAGCCGACAACGCAAAGTCCTGATGATAAGAAAAAGAAGAATGACGGGGATAAAAAGAAAAAATCTGAATAAATAAGGTGGTGTATCTATGCATACAGGAAAGATTTCTGAAATAGCATATAAGCGTTCAGTTCTAAAGAAGATTCGTGACAAATCTGAGAATTTGCAGGTTGGCATAGATGGAGCACATATGGCGATAGAAGATGTTACAATGGTAATGTCTTCTAATTGCATATTAAAATGGTTTCCGGGTTGTGAGAGATATTATCTTCAAAAAACATTAAATGATATTTATGCCAGTGGTGGAAATCCGAAGTATGTTCATTTACAAATAAATATTCCAAATGATTTTGAAGAAAAACAGCTGGGACGCATCGTTAAGAGTTTTGATGATGCTTCGGCAGAAATCAAAATAAATATACAGAGATGTGATGTTTATGCAGGAAACATCAGCGAAGTCATGATACATGTCAATGTGATTGGAATATCAGAAAGGACATTTTCGATACAGGACATCAAAGAAAATACGGATATTGTAATGGCAGGAACAATTGCAGTTGGAACAACCGCTGTTCTGACGAAACTGCATGAGAGCAGACTGAGAGAAAAGTTTCATGATACTTTTGTGGATGACTGCCTGAAAATATCTGAGTTTACAGATATAAAAAAGATTACAGATATTGCAAAGGAGCAGGATATTTTATATATGCATCATGTATCTGATGGAGGCGTCTTTGCAGCTGTATGGGAAATGGTTTCAGCAGTAAATCTGGGAATAGAGATAGATATAAAAAAAATACCTGTCTGGCAGGAAACTATAGAAATTGCGGAAGTATTTGACTATAATAGATCGGAAGAGCGTCGTGTAGGGA
>CAOXUF010000027.1:0-8148 GCA_948560485.1 uncultured Eubacterium sp. | reverse complement strand
GTGCAGTTCTGATTGCTGTAAAGGATGGAACAGCATTGGTAGAAAAACTTGAAAGTGCGGGGATTTATGCGGATGTGATAGGGCATATAACATCCGGCAGGGACAGAGTGGTTATGAATGGCGATGAGAGAAGATTTCTAGAACCTCCAAGAGGTGATGAAATATATAATTATTTGAATCGAAAAGGAGAAATGGCATGAGAGAAGAAATTTTAAGATTAATTGAAAACAAAAGCAGAATTGACCTAAAGGAGGCCGCCATCCTGCTGGGGATGGAGGAAGCGGAAGTCGCCAATGCCATTGCCGATATGGAAAAAGAAAAAATAATATGTGGATATTACACAATGATAGACTGGGATAAAACAAGTGAGGACAGAGTTACTGCTTTAATTGAAGTCAGAGTAACGCCACAAAGAGGCAGAGGATTTGATGAGATTGCAGAACGTATCATGAGATATGATGAAGTAAAAGCTGTATATCTGATGTCAGGTGGATTTGATTTTACAGTAATAATCGAAGAAAAGTCTATGAAAGAAATTGCACAGTTTGTTACAAGCAAATTATCTACATTAGACAGTATTTTAAACACAGCAACACATTTTGTTCTAAAAAAATATAAAGATTACGGAACAATTTTAGCAGATACAGAAGAAAGGATATTGGTGACACCATAATGAGAGACCCGTTGTCAGAAGTAATAAAGGAAGTGAAACCATCGGGTATCAGAAAGTTCTTTGATATTGTCAGCGAAATGAAAGATGCTATATCACTGGGTGTTGGAGAGCCGGATTTTGATACACCATGGCATATCAGAGAGGAAGGAATTTACTCTCTTGAGAAAGGACGCACATTTTATACGTCCAATGCAGGATTAAAAGAATTAAAAATAGAGGTTTGTAATTACCTAAAAAGAAAAATAAATGTTGAATATGATTATCATGATGAAGTAATGATTACAGTTGGTGGAAGTGAGGCCATTGATATTGCTATGCGGGCAATGGTAAATCCCGGAGAGGAAGTGCTGATACCACAGCCGAGTTATGTTTCTTATGTGCCATGTGCACAGCTTATCTATGCGGTACCTAAGGTAATTGAATTAAAGGAAGAGAATGAGTTCCGCCTGACAAAGCAGGAATTGTTAGATGCAATCACAGACAAGACAAAAATGCTGGTATTACCGTTTCCGAATAATCCGACAGGAGCAATTATGGAAAAAGAGGACTTGGAAGAGATTGCAAAGGTCTGTGTGGAGAAGGACATATTTGTTTTGTCTGATGAGATTTATTCAGAGCTTACATATAAAGGAAAACATATATCTATCGCATCAATGCCGGGCATGAGAGAGAGAACGGTTGTCATTAACGGTTTTTCAAAAGCTTATGCTATGACCGGATGGAGACTAGGATATGCAGCTGCACCAAAAGAGATTTTGGCACAGATGTTAAAGATTCATCAGTTTGCTATTATGTGTGCACCGACAAACAGCCAGTATGCTGCTGTTGATGCATTGAAGAATGGAGACAAAGACGTACAGATGATGTGCGAATCTTATAATCAGCGAAGAAGATTTGTAGTACACGAGTTAAGAGACATGGGAATGGAATGTTTTGAACCATATGGAGCATTTTATGTTTTCCCTAGTATTAAAAAATTTGGAATGACTTCGGAGGAGTTTGCCAATAAATTACTAGAAGAGGAAAAAGTAGCAGTTGTGCCGGGTACGGCTTTTGGCGACTGTGGCGAGGGATTCCTTAGAATATCTTATGCATATTCATTGGAAAACTTAAAGATTGCTTTAGGCAGAGTAAGGAGTTTCGTAGAAAGACTTCAAAAATAAAAGTTACCGGCATTTGGAGATTACTCATGCCGAAGAATAGACAGAAAGAGGAAGAATATGAATATTGTTCTTTTGGAACCGGAGATACCACAGAATACCGGAAATATTGGCAGAACATGTTGTGCAACCGGGACGAAATTACATTTAATAGAACCTATGGGATTTCGAATTAATGAGAAATCTCTGAAAAGAGCAGGTATGGACTATTGGGAAGACCTGGATGTGACAATTTATGATAGTTACGAAGATTTTCTTGAAAAAAATCCGAATATTAAAATGTGGTATGCAACAACGAAAGCACCAAACAGATATAGTGATGTAAAACTGGGACAGGATGATTATATTATGTTTGGAAAAGAAAGTGCAGGAATACCAGAAGAAATTCTGGCAGAGAATAAAGAAAGATGCATCCGTATCCCGATGAATCCGGAAATTCGTTCTTTAAATCTTGCAAATTCTGTAGCAGTTGTTTTGTATGAAGGACTGCGTCAGAATAATTTTGCAGGAATGCAGATGGAAGGGGAACTTCATCGATTACAGTGGAAATAGAATAAGTGCCTGACAAAGAATTAGAGTTTTAGGATTCTTTGCCAGGTACTTTTTTGCCAGAAGTAAAATTTGTTGTAATTAAGATGATATTTTGATAAAATTAAATCGTTTAAGGTATTTGAACGTGACATTTAAGTTTTGACAAAAGAATTTGCAAAAAAACCAAAAGAAAAGGGAGGATTTGACAATGTCAAACGAAAAAATTAACGTTGGCAGAGAACCAGTGTATGATGCAAGGAAACTGGGATATGGAAAAATGGGTATTCTTGGATTTCAGCATATGTTCGCTATGTTTGGTGCCACAGTAACAGTTCCACTTTTAACAGGTCTGAATGTTCAGACAACACTTCTTATGGCCGGACTTGGAACACTTTTATTCCACTTACTTACAAGATTTAAAGTGCCTGCATTTTTAGGCTCTTCATTCGCGTTTATTGGTGGATATTTAGCAATTGCACCATTGAATGCAGATGGAAGTGGAAACTTAGAAATGCTTCCATATGCATGTTTAGGTGTTGTATTTGCAGGTTTATTGTACCTGATACTTGCATTGGTAATGAAACTGGTAGGTGTTTCAAAAGTTATGAAACTTTTTCCACCAGTGGTAACAGGACCTATTATTATTGCTATTGGGTTGTGTTTAGCACCATCAGCATTAAATAACTGTGCTACATGTTGGCCACTTGCTATTGTAGCACTTTGCATTGTTATTGGATTTAATATCTGGGGAAAAGGAATGGCAAAGATTATTCCTATTCTGATTGGTGTAATTGGTGCTTATATTGTGGCATTATTATTAGGAAATTTAGCAGGCTTAAGTTTTATTACACCAGTGGATACACAGAAAATCATTGATGCGGCATGGATTGGTCTTCCGGTTGACTGGAGTGGAACAGTATTTGGTGGTGTTGATTTTGCTGATACAGCAAAGGTTACAGTAGCTCTGACTACAATGATTCCAATTGCCATTGCAACAATGATGGAACATATCGGTGATATTTGTGCAATTAGTGCTACAGTAGGTAAGGATTATATTAATGATCCGGGGCTTCACAGAACATTAATCGGTGATGGTCTTGCGACATCCTTATCATCATTGTTTGGCGGACCTGCTAACACAACATATGGTGAGAACACAGGTGTACTTGCACTTTCCAGAGTGTATGATCCAAGAGTAGTGAGAATTGCAGCATACCTTGCAATATTATTCTCATTCTGTCCAAAATTTGCAGCAATAATAAATGCTATGCCAATTGGTATTGTAGGAGGAATTTCTTTTATGCTTTATGGCATGATAGCATCTATTGGTATTCGTAATATGGTTGAGGCACAGGTTGATTTTTCAAAGAGCAGAAATGTTATTGTGGCGGCGGTTATTGTTGTTTGTGCTCTTGGAATTAAGTTTAGTTCAGGAATGGGAGCAGACGTGATAAACAGTATAGACGGTTCAGTTAATTTTAAAGTTGGAACTGTAGCAATTAGTTTATCAGGTTTAGCTATAGCTGCGATAGTCGGCATTATTCTTAACGCTTTGTTCCCTGATAAGGATAAAGTTCAGAGTATTAATGAAGATATAGAAAAATAGAAATAGTAAAAGAAACAAAGTGACATTGCCTAGAGCAATGTCACTTTTCTTTTGTCCATCTGAATTAATCCCTCATCTTTCATTTTCCCGAGTTCCCGGCTCATGGCACTTCTGTCTACGGACAGATAATCTGCCAGATTACTGATCGTAAAAGGTAATTCAAAAGTGTTACTTCCTTTTTGAGCAGACAGAATGCCAAAGTAAGATAAAAGGCGTTCACGTGTAGAGCGCTGGCTTAAAACTTCCAAATGCTCACAAATACGCTGTGTTTTTTCCTGCACCATCTGTAAAACATTGCTGACTAGTTGGCTGTGATGGGTACAGGCATTTTTACACCTCTTAATTAAATGTTCATAATTAATAAAACGAATCGTACAATTGCTTGTAGCTTCCACTGTAATATTATTCCTTGTTGCATGAAAATAAAATAATTGTCCGAAGATATCTCCTTCTTCCATACTTTCAAGAATGGTACGTGAACCGTTAGGCAGGCTGTGAACCACACATGCTGAGCCTTTCTCTACAATGCCGATGCCCATATCCTGTTCACTATAGAAACAGATAATTTCTCCGGATGAATATTTTTTTAATCGCGAATTGAAACAGTGCATCATGGAATCATGCTCTGTTTCTTCTATATTATGAAACAAATGGGTTCTTGTCATATAAATTTCCTCCATATTAAAATTATTCTTATATTGTAAAGTATAACAAATTTGAGAGCATGTTGCAAATGCAACAGAAAAAACAAATAAAATCTTTATAATAAAAAATGTAAAGGAAAAAATATACAAATTTTATAGTGAAAAGTGGATAAAATCTCCTATACTTTACAAAGTGTGGAAACGATTAATTTTTTCATGAAAATATTCTGTGTTAATCGTTGCAAAACCATTTATAAAGTGTTATATTATTCACAGTTAGTGAAAATGACGTTTTATGTGTGAAAGTGCGTCTTTTTGACGCAAAGGGCACTTTAGCTTATCGAAATAAACTAACTACTATTTTATGGAGGTATGCTTATGGATGCGGTTACATGCATAAAGACAAGAAGAAGTATCAGAGAATTTAAACCTCAGGATGTTTCTAAAGACACCATTGAGGAGCTGGTACAGGTATCAGCTTTTGCTCCTTCTTGGAAAAACACTCAAACTACCCGTTATATTGCCATAACGGACCCGGAAACCAAGAGCCTTTTAGCAGAACAATGCTGCGCTGAACATAATCAGGGGATTATAGGCAGTGCTCCGGTATTGGTTGCAACTACCATTGTGGATAAGCGCTCAGGTTATGAAAGAGATGGCAGTTATTCTACTGTCAGAGAGGATAACTGGCAGGCATTTGACAATGGTATTGCTGCACAGACATTTTGTCTGGCTGCTCATGACAAAGGTCTTGGAACAGTTATAATGGGCTTGTATGACATTAACAAGGCAGAAGAAATCTTAGATATTCCCGAAGGACAGATACTTATGGCTTTGATTGCTGTAGGGTATCCGGCTCAGGAACCGGCAGCTCCAAAGAGGAAACCGGTTGAAGATTTGCTTACGTTTCGTTAGTCATTCACTAAATATATAAAATTTTAAGCTTTACATTTATTTTTAGGAGGAAAAAAAGAGATGAGAGAAGAATGGACAGGATTTAATGGTGGCGCTTGGGAAAAAGAAGTCAACGTCAGAGATTTTATCCAGAAGAACTACACACCATATGATGGTGATGCTAGTTTCTTAGCAGGACCTACACAGAACACAACAGATTTGTGGGAACAGGTACTTGAATTACAGAAGTTGGAAAGAGAAAGAGGCGGAGTTGTAGACATGGACACAAAGGTTGTTACAGGTATTACAGCTCATGGACCAGGATATCTTAACAAAGATAAAGAAACAATCGTAGGATTCCAGACTGATGCACCATTCAAGAGAGCACTTCATGTAAACGGCGGTATCCGTATGGCTATGCAGGCTTGTTCAGACAATGGTTATGAAGTAGATCCTGAAGTAGTAGATTTCTACACAAATTATAGAAAAACACATAACGCCGGCGTATTTGATGCTTACACTCCGGAAATGAGAGCTTGTAGATCAAGCCACGTTATTACAGGTCTTCCAGATGCTTACGGACGTGGACGTATCATTGGTGACTACAGAAGAGTAGCACTTTATGGTGTTGACAGACTTATCGAGGATAAGGAAGCACAGAAGGCAGCAACTTCTGATGTTATGACAGCAGAAGTTATTCGTGACAGAGAAGAATATTCAGAGCAGATTAAAGCTTTGAAGCAGTTAAAAGAATTAGGAAATATCTATGGTTTTGATATTTCAAGACCAGCTGAGAATGTTAAGGAAGCTATTCAGTGGTTATATCTTGCATACTTAGCAGTAGTTAAAGATCAGAATGGTGCTGCAATGTCACTTGGTAGAACATCTACATTTATTGACATTTATGCTGAAAGAGATTTAGCTAACGGAACATTCACAGAGGAAGAAATTCAGGAATTCGTAGATCACTTCATTATGAAGTTAAGATGCGTTAAATTCTCAAGAACACCTGATTACAATGATATTTTCTCTGGTGACCCAGTTTGGGTAACAGAGTCAATCGGTGGTGTTGGTATTGACGGACGTCACATGGTTTCAAAGATGTCATATAGATATCTTCATACATTAGAGAACTTAGGTGCAGCTCCAGAGCCAAACCTTACAGTTCTTTGGTCAACAAGACTTCCGGAAAACTTCAAGAGATACTGTGCTAAGTTATCTATTGAGTACTCATCAATGCAGTATGAGAACGATGACTTAATGAGAGTAACACATGGTGATGACTACGGTATTGCATGTTGTGTATCTTCTATGAGAATCGGTAAAGAAATGCAGTTCTTCGGAGCTAGAGCAAACCTTGCTAAATGTCTTCTTTACGCTATCAATGGTGGTGTTGATGAAAAGACTAAGAAACAGGTTGGACCTAAGTACAGACCATTTACAGGTGAATACCTTGATTATGATCAGGTGATGGATTTATTTGATGATATGATGAAATGGTTAGCAGGTGTATATGTAAATGCATTAAATATTATTCATTATATGCATGATAAGTACTGCTATGAAGCAATTCAGATGGCATTACATGATGCTCATGTAAAGAGATGGTTTGCTACAGGTGTTGCAGGACTTTCTATCGTAGCTGACTCATTCTCAGCTATGAAGTATGCAAAGGTTAAAGTTATCAGAGATGAAGATGGCCTTGCTGTAGATTATGAAATTGACGGAGAATTCCCTAAATATGGTAACGATGATGACAGAGTTGATTCAATTGCCGTTGAAATCGTTAATAAGTTTATGGGATATCTTAGAAAGAACCACACATACAGAGATGGTATTCCTACACAGTCTATCCTTACAATTACATCAAATGTAACATATGGTAGAGCTACAGGTAATACACCAGACGGAAGAAAAGCAGGAGAGCCATTCGCACCAGGTGCTAACCCACTTCATGGTAGAGATAAAAACGGTGCTGTTGCATCACTTGCATCTGTATCTAAGATTCCATTCATGAATGCACAGGATGGTATTTCAAATACATTTACTATCATTCCTGATGCACTTGGTAAAGATGACAAGGTTATCGCTGGTGACATCGATATTCCTGGATTCAAGCCAGAACAGTAAAAAGTAAAATTTAACGATGCTCTTGTGAAAGCAGGAGCATCGGATACAAGGAGTATTCTTATATGAAAACAGGTATTATTCATTCACTTGAAAGCTGTGGTACAGTAGACGGACCAGGAGTAAGATTTGTTGTTTTCTTTAAAGGATGTCCTATGAGATGTGCATATTGTCATAATCCGGATACATGGGAAATGGCCGGTGGTCAGGAGATGACAGTAGATGATCTTTTAAAGGAGTTTGAAAAGAAACGGCCGTTTTATGAAACTGGTGGAATTACTTGTACCGGTGGTGAGCCGATGGTTCAGATAGATTTTTTGACAGAACTGTTTGAAGAGTGTAAGAAAAGAAAAATTCATACTTGTTTAGATACATCAGGAACAACATTTCAGCCTGATAATGAAGAGTACCTAAAGAAAGTAGATAGATTGTTAGAATCCACAGATTTGGTCATGCTAGACATAAAGCATATTGATCCAGAGGAACATATGAAGTTATGTAAGCGGCCAAATG
>CAOXUF010000026.1 GCA_948560485.1 uncultured Eubacterium sp. | reverse complement strand
CATATTGATTCAACAAATCATGGTATTCACCCCTTTTGCATAGCGAACCAGCCATAGCTATATCAATAATTCCAGTCATGGAGTCATGTGCGCCTTGCAATCTGCCGATTATATTTTTTCTTGTTTTAAGTCTCCCCGCCTTAGCCTTATATGTAGGTAATTCTTCATCTATCTTTTTTCATTTCAACACAAATTGTATCCTCACTTCTCAATACTATTCATAATATTAAGCAGACTCTGATAACTATCCACATCATGATACACCACATTCTCTGTGGAAATCTCATTAAACAGCTTTCTTGCGCAAGAAATTTTTGCTTTTTCTATCGGTCTAAGCTCCAGACTCTCCATAGTGCCTTTGGTCTCTGCTATAAAGTAAATATGCTTAACCGTACCATCATAAAATGCAATGGCCCAGTCAGGTGAATAACTGCCTACAGGGGTTGGAATGGCAAATCCCTTCGGTAACTTAGCATATACACATACTTCTTTTGCCCCGTCCAATTCTTCTGCAAACTTCCGCTCCACACTCTTTTCAGCCGTACCATCTGTAAATACATAATCCTGAATATGTTTTTCTGCCCTATAAGCCTTATCAAAACTTGCATGTTTCTCTGCCGTAAAAATGGAACTATCATAAGTCCCTTCAATTTGGTCATAAGAAATATGTTCCACAATCATGGTTGCTTTCTGCTCTTTGATAAGCCTAATAACCTTTGTAATAAATTCTTCCGGATTATACTGAAACATAGCGAACTTAATCGGACTGATACCCTGTAAAATAGCAGCAACTGTCTTTCTGGTAAGCACTGTACCCTCTGCAATCTTACCAATCAGGTCATATTTAATCTGACTGGTTTCGGAATGCTTCAATGTTGTAGTGCTGGATTTTGCCTCATAGAAAGAATTGCTTTCCCTTACCATATTAACATCCATTACATCCCTCTGCTCCGATTTCGATACCGTATATTGCAACTGAGATACAAATAACCCCCTATCAATCTGCTCTATTGACTTTCTGATAAGCTCAATACTATCAAAATCAACGGTATAAGCATATTTGTGATTGATATAATTCCATAATGTCTGAAATTCCTTCTTTGCAAAATTCTCATTTAAATCATTGCTTGGTACTGTGGTTTCATTACCATTACCAATCATATCCTCAAGTATCTTATCATTGAAGATGCTCTGAATCAGCTTATGGATACCCTCTGATATCGGTTTTAATTCGTCCGCAAGCGGTGCCAAAGCATTATTGTCCAAATCAGCTCTATACTGGTCTGTAATATGCTCATTGTCATCAATATAATCATTCTTAAGCAAATATCTGTAAATGGCAGTAGCCTGCCGGTCAGAAATCTTCTGTGGAATACCATCCACTTGTACTGTCTTACCGACAAAGTATTCCTTGGATGCCTTTGTGGGTCTGTCATACAGAACCTCTTTAATCTGTCTCTGTAAATCTGTCACAAATTCTTTATAACTCTCATTGGCAACAACTGTAAGCCTATTTACCTTATGTACTAAATCTTTACCGAGACTCTGCTCGTCCATTCTGAAGCCATCCTGATTTACGCACAAACGAAGTCCACGTCCAACCTCCTGCCGCTTCATTGTGGCGCTGTCACTATGTTTTAAGGTACAAATCTGGAATACATTCGGATTGTCCCAACCTTCTCTAAGTGCTGAATGTGAGAATATGAATCGTGTAGGTTCAGCAAAACTAAGCAATCTTTCCTTGTTTTTCAAAATCAAATCATAAGCCGAAATATCATCCGAAAAATCGGAACCTCGTTTAATACTACTGTTTACCACACGGCCTTTCTTATCAATGCTAAAGTAGCCCTTATGGGTATCTTCTACTCCAATACTTTTTAAATATTTTTGATAAGGCGTGTCAAAGAGTGTAATATAAGCATTTACCACATCATGATATTCTTCCTCGAACATCTGTCCATACTCCCCAAGCAATTCTGTACCTTCCTCATCATATGCACGATACTTAGCAACTTCATCAATAAAAAATAGTGACAGGGTTTTAATGCCCCTATTAAAAAGTTCTTCTTCCTTCTCCATATGGGAAATAATAGTCTCTCGAATCTGGATTCTTCTCATATCCTTTTCGGAAATATCACCAACCACATCACCTTTATGAATGACTTCTCCATTAGTAAAAGTCACAGAACCTGCTATTGGGTCAATCTCTGAAATACGATATCCTCTATACTGCTCCATGTTCTTGGATAATTCATACAAATTATCATCAACACTCAGGATTCTCATTTCCCGATTAATGGATTTATCGTACTTCACCTCGAACTCAATGCGTGCTCTTGGCGGATGCTTGGGCGATACAATAATACTCTCCAGATACAGATACTTGTCCGTACCACGGAAGTTCTTGACCTGAAAGCCCTTTACTTCAATCCTCTTAACTAATCTCTGATTGTATGCATCTACCGCATCCAATGCATATATCAAATTATGATGTTCCTTATGGGTTGCTGAATAATTCAAACAAAACAAAGGATTAAAATTCTGTAATGCTTTCTGTGTTGCATCTCCGCCCATCTTCTGTGGCTCATCCAAAATAATAATCGGATTATTCGCTTTAATTACATCTATTGGCCTTCTACTTCCGAACTCATCTCTTTTATCGTAGATAATACGTGCTTCCTTGCTCTTGCCGCCTTCTTTCATGGATGTATTAAAAGCCTGCATATTAATAATCATAACATTGATACCTGAGTTGCTGGAAAAAGCATCCAGCTGATTCAGATTACTACTGTTATATACAAAGAAGCGAACTTTTTTCCCATACTGCTCCATAAAATGCTCCTGAGTAATTTCAAAGGATTTCTTTACACCTTCTCTAATTGCAACAGATGGTACAACCACAATAAACTTAGACCAACCGTAATGCTTATTCAGCTCATACATGGTCTTAATATACACATATGTTTTACCTGTACCTGTTTCCATCTCCACATCAAGGGAACATCTGCCCAGATTATTTACTAACTTTTCAGAAATCTTCACATTATTATTCTGTTGAATCTCTCGAATATTAGAAAGCAATACTGCATCAGATAATGCTACTATCTCGTTCTTAAAACCTGCATCATCATAATCATCTGTCAGTGCCAATTCCTGCTGTTCATACATAGAATCTGCAAAAGACATCTGAGAATAAGAAACGCCACCCTTTCCCTTACCAATATCCCTTCTATAATTTACAGGATCGGAATAAGGCTGTCCCTGGAACACTCCAACCACACTGCGGGCGGCATCCGTCTGATACTGTTGAATTTTAAAATTAAACTTCAAAACGAACACCTCCTACTTCTTTTGTTTTTTAATATCCTCTGCACTCTGCACCAAATCATCTACAACCGATTCCTCGTGCTGTTGTAATCTATACTTATCATATAACGCATATTGCTCTAAAGCATACTTCTTTGCCTGTTCTGCAGACACATGCCCTGCACCTGATAATACTTCACGTCCGGTCATATTCAAGAAAGCATTCAGCTTTCCTTCCCAGTCTTTCATATACATCGGAATATGTCTTCTTGCCTGATCCTCTGCAAAATCAAGATACATAGCAACCACCCGGTTAAGCTCTGTCATCTCCTCTTCATTCAGATAATTCTTGGCAATATCCACATCCTTTTTGCGAACTTTAGCGCCCTCAAATACAGTTAATCCCATATTATCCTTGGATGCATCCACTCTTTTCATAATCAATTCAGCAGCTGTATGTCCATGTACACCGTAATGGATTTTATTCTGCACTGTCTTAAAAAATAACTTGGCTTCTTCATCATTACTACTGTAATCAATGGATGTTTTATAAATATCGCATATCTTCTGATAGAATCGTTTTTCCGAGGCACGGATTTCACGGATTCTATCTAACAGTTCATCAAAATAATCCTCGCCAAACTGTTTCGGATTCTTGAGACGTTCATCATTCATTGCAAAACCTTTTCTGGTGTATTCTTCCAATATCCCGGATGCCCAGTTTCTGAAATGAATACCAACATTAGAACGCACTCTGTAACCGATTGCCAAAATCATACGGAAATTATAATGTTTTTTTTTACGCTTTATCTGTCTTGTACCTTCTGTTTGAACTTGTAAGAATTCCTTACAAGTTGAATTTTCATCCAGCTCACCATCTTTATAAATGTTTTTGATATGCATGGTTATGTTTTGTGGTGTTGTGTTATACATCTGAGCAATAGCCGCCTGGCTCATCCATACATCAGATTCAAAAAAATACACATCTACCCTGGTATCACCTTTTTCATTCTGATATATGAGCATATCTCCAAGCTCAGATATTTCATATTTTTTACTCATTACAGCACCTTCCTTACTGTCCCAGGACTGTAGGTGGCAAATATCTGCTCAAAATTTGTCGCAACACTATCATTTGCCATACTGCTGTCTCGGAATACTGCATAATAAGGCTTCTCCTGTGCTACCGCTTTTACCGTCTCTTCCGTAATATCACTATCAAAACATGCAATTAAAAATCCTTCTGCTACATTAAATACCTTTTTACCTGCAATTACCTTTTCTTCGATTTTACTTGAAAGCAGGACACCTAAATCTAACATTACCTGAAATAATAAATCTTCCGGTGTACGGTCTTCTTTGATGTTATCAGTAGAAGCAAATAATGTCTGCTGTTCCATTTGAGATGGATTGTAGTAGACGTCTTTCATGTTGGAGGTGTCGCATTTCAGTACACGAAAACCACTGTCAAATTTTGCTTCGGAATTTTCATCAGCAATTTTCTTAGCGGCACGACGAATACGCTCCCTGCCAATTTCACAGATATTTTGGTATCCAGCTTTGTTTGCTTCACTTTTTTCGTCTGTTTCTTCGGGCAACTGCACCATAATAAACTTGCGGTTTCCGCCGTCTTCAACGTTCAGCTGCATAACAGCATGGGCGGTGGTTGCAGAACCAGAGAAGAAGTCGAGAATTATTTCTCCGCTACTAACATTAGCTAAATCAATAAGTTTCAATAGCAAAGTTGATGGCTTTGGTTTATCAAAATAAGGCTTACCATCAAATAAATTCATAACTTCTTTCGTGCCATTTGTTGTCGTTCCTACTCGTTCTGCACTAAACCACGAATTATCAATAGATCCAAACTCTTTCTTTTCTTCATAAAAAGATTTCATTTGAGGACGACCAGTTCCATTTTTTCCAAATATTATTCTTCCATCAGCCAAGGCACTGGAGAATTTATCTTCAGAAATTCTCCAGTGCCTCCCTCTTGGAGGGAGGTGCTGCTCCCCTGTAAGTGGATTTGTAACAGTATATGTAAGATTTGGTCTGAGATTAGGAGCATCAAATGGGTCCGCTTTCCAAAGTCCTCTTGGGTCATTATCCGGATTATCAAACTTACTTTTATCTAATGACAGCGGTTTGCAAACAAAACTATCTTTACTATGCCATTCAACATAATTGCTTTCCTTTAATCTTCTGTTTTCTTGTCTTCTGTTTTTGGCATAAACACAAATATACTCGTGATTTACACTGAAATCTGTATCATTTTGAATAGATGCTCTTGATTGCCAAGGAATCTCTGCGACTAAATTACGCAAGCCAAAAATCTCGTTACATATATTTTTTAATGAATCGATTTCGTTATCATCAATACTAATAAAAATAACCCCATCATCACTCAATAAATCTTTCGCCAGTTTCAGCCTTGGATATATCATATTCAGCCAATCTGTGTGAAAGCGACCATTACTGTCAAGATTTTTTACAAGGCGGTTGCCTTCTTCATCAAATTGTCCGCTGTTTTCAATGTATTCGTCTGTGCTTTGAGCAAAATCGTCCTCATAGACAAAATCATTCCCCGTATTATACGGAGGATCTATGTAAATCATTTTAATTTTGCCGAGATATGTTTCCTGCAACAGCTTCAAAACCTCAAGGTTATCACCCTCAATATAAAGGTTTTCGGTATTGTCAAAATCAACGCTTTCCTCTCTGCAAGGTCGAAGCGTTTTGTTGATTGGAGCATTAGCAAGTAAAACCGACTTCTTCTTGTCAGGCCATGTAAACTGGTATCTCTCTTCTCTACCTTCCACAACACTACAAGATATCTCTTGTCTCAGCACATCTACATCAATAGCTCTTTCAACAATAGCTTTTCCGTCCTCCTCATAACCAACAATTGTTTCAGTTAAAGCATTCGGGAACAATCTCGCTAATGCCGCATAATTCTCATCTGCCATATTCTTCGTATGCATTTTCATCTTATCCATTTATTCTTCTCCTAACACTTGTATTTCATTTCTGTTTTTCAGTTCATGACCATAGAAAAACAAAATATTAACAACAAAAGCGATAATTAAAGCACCACAGATAGAGCATACACTGATAAGAATATATTTACTTTTCTTCAATTCATCTCCTCCAATCGTTTCCGGTATTCCTTCAGTCTCTGGAACATCTCAAATTTCTTCTTAGCCTGCGTTTCCTTGCGTGCTTTCTTCTCCAGCTCTTCTATCTGCTTCATCAGCTTAGCTTTCTCCTGCTCAATAACTATCTGCTCGTCCAGACTATGCCCATCAGTAACTACAATTCCCGATATTTGTGTAACCAAATTCTCCCAGACTGCATCTAAATCAAGCCCCGATAATTTAATACAAGCATGATCTGCTTCCATCCACTCAGAATGCAACAACCTTGTCTGATAGGTTGCAAACTGTACTTCATCTGCATATTTCAGCACTATTAAAAGATGCTGTCCAAACAATTTTGCTATAAGCACAATGTTTCTTTCATTGTACACTTTATTCTTAAGCTCTACTTGCAATACAAAAATCGATTTGACCTGTTCACCTTCTTTAATATTGACTGATACAGGCGAAATCTCATTCGTTATAATAATTCTACCAATATCATCATCAAATTGTTTTCTTTTCTCGCCACTCAATTCAATAGGAAATTTAGCATAGAGTATTTTTTTATGTACCGGTTTTCTTATTTCTGTGCTGCTTGGCAACCCACGTACGCTCATCTGTAACCTCTCATTCTACAGCTATTTTTATTCCCGCGAGCAACGAGCCAAACGGGCATGCCTGCATGCACATTTGGCGACTGCCGCGAGGGTCAAATACCCCGCTGCTCTGCAGCGCTACAAATTTGATGCCCCGTTGCTTGCAGCGGGGTATTTGACTTGATAACCAAGAAGCTGATTAATTCAAAATCATCCAGTCCATTTATGGTTTCTGATAAAAAGCTCATTTGCTTACCGCTTAAGAAACGATCCATCTCATTCTCGTCTTTTACTTCTATGATAGATGCAATGGAATCCCCCAATAGTTCAGAATACTTACTCATATTCCGCCCATCCTGTGTCTCTTCATTAAAAGCCGTACACAATACTTTATCAGGATCTGTTTTACCTTTACAAAGGTATCTGAATGAATCCAGCATTTCTTTCGGTGATAAATGGTCAATGACCACCTCTCCATCATCTGACATATAAACCAAATAGAACGGATGCAATCGGTTCTGACTGTTAATGTTTATTTCATTCTTCACATTACGGAGAACAAAGATAACTCCAGGCGGTAGTTCATCATTGCCTTTTACTACTGCATTCATTCCATATGGTGCATTCTCGACATCATGGTGTGTTTTCATATAATCCAGCAAATCTAAACGAAATTCATTTAATCCCAAGTCCATAATAGATATTCCTGAAGACATTTCTTCAATATCCACCACTTCTTCCTGTAATCGCTTAAGCTGCTGTTTCCGATATTCCAAGTCACCTTTTTCCTCCGGACTTAATACATTGTCATCACCAGTTGCAGTCATATCCACAATCTTCATCCTCGTTTCTACTCTGGCTTTCAGATTAATATACTCGTCCAGTGTCAAGTCCGGCCAAAAATTCACAAGCTGAATGCACTCATTTTTACTACCGATACGGTCAATTCGTCCAAATCGCTGTATAATCCTGACCGGATTCCAATGAATATCATAGTTAATCAAGTAATCACAATCCTGAAGATTCTGACCTTCTGAAATACAGTCAGTAGCAATCAAAATATCTATCTCATCGGTATGATTCGGCAGGAGCAAATTCTTCCCTTTAGATATGGGTGAGAAACATGTAAGCACGGTATTCAAATCTGTCTTAAGACCTGAAATAGTTGTTTTGCCATCTACAGAGCCTGTTATCAATGCCGTGTCTAAGCTGAATTTCTTCTTAGCATAAACAGATACTGTCTCAAACAAATAATCTGCGGTATCTGCAAATGCTGTAAAGATAATGATTTTCTTATTGCCGGCGTTAATCGGATGTTTCTGTTTTTCATCAACTACATCAAACAATTCCTGTAACTTACTATCATGTTCAGGCGTTATATCCGCAATCATGCACACCAGCAAATCCAAGATTTCCTTATCCTTTTCCAGCTCATGCTTCCATGTTTTGTAGTCCATGTCAGCAAGGTCAATTTTAACCTTCTTACCAATTGCAAGAGCATCATCATTTATATCATCGCCATCAAACTCTGTTTCCTGAATATTGGTTATATCACTGAATACCATGCTCTGTGAATGGGATGTATTTTCAAATTCTGTAATTGTCTCTATTGTCTTATCGATATAATCCTTGATTCGCACCAAAGTCAGTCGGAACGCATATACAGAACTTTCCATACGTTTCATCAAATTTGTTGCCATAAGTCTTCTGATACCCTGCTCACGACCTGACTGTGTAAGACCTCCCTTAACCTGTCTGCTGTCATACTTACTCATATATTTTTCAAGCTTTGACGGTAAGATAAATAATGTCGGTGTATAGATACACAACTGCAACATACTAAGTTGTTCAAAAATTTCATTGTAGTTAATAGCAGTATCAAGGTCTGTAAGCCCTGGTCTTTTTGATATTGGAATATTTCTTTTAGGGAATGTTCCAATATCCGATGTGTCGTAATATTTCTCAATATGTTTTCGTGACCTTGCAATAGTCACACTATCCAACAACTCAAAGAAATCAAAATCGAGCATTTTAAGCAACCTTGCAGTTGTTCTGTCCTGTGGTTCCAACTTGCCCCATGCATTAAATGCTCCCTGAGCCTGCTTAAAAATATCTTCAATACTCCTACTGGTATTTAACTTGCTATCTAAAACACTGCTCTCACCTTCATAGGCAAGGGCTATCTGATTTTTCAAATCAACAAATCTATTATTAACCGGTGTAGCTGAAAGCATTAACACCTTCGTCTTTACACCTTTTCTAATTACCTTGTTTAACAATTTTAAATAGCGGTTTTCTTTATATCCATCCTGCGATACTCTTCCACCATTTCGAAAATTGTGAGACTCATCAATTACTACTAAATCATAATTACCCCAATTCAATCGGTCTAAATCCAATCCATTTGATGTACCATCTTCCCTGCTAAGGTCAGTATGGAATAAAACATCATAACGCATTCTGTCAGCATCTATGGGATTATTCACATAGTTATCCTTATAGGTATTCCAGTTATTTGCCAGCTTCTTTGGACATAATACCAAAACAGATTTATTGCGGTTCTCATAATATTTAATAACTGCCAAGGATGTAAATGTCTTACCAAGTCCTACCGAATCCGCAAGAATACATCCATTATACTTTTCCAATTTATTAATAATTGCTAATACTGCATCTCTCTGAAAGTTATACAATAAATTCCATATTTTACTATCTTTAAATCCTGTTGCTTCATTCGGCAACACATCTTCTGATACATCCTCCAAAAATTCATTAAAGATATTATATAGGGTCACAAAATAAATATAATCGGGAGAATTTTCATTATATACCGTTGTGATACTATCAATCACTTCATCAGTAACTTCCTGAAGTCTGGATTCATCATTCCAAATCTGTTCAAACAAATCCAAATAAAACTGACTCATTGGAGTATCCGTCTTCTGTATTGGATAATAAGCATTATTACCACGTTCACATCCCAAATCAATAGTGGTAAAACCATTAATCGGCATATAGCTATTGGAATCCACATTCATAAAGCCCATCATATTTTCACTTGTAACATTTGACTTAAATGTGGCTTTCTTACGAATCCATTCAGCACACTCCTTTGCAATGGCTCTCTGCATCATTTCGTTCCTAAGTTTTACTTCAAACTCAGAACCATACAGACTACGCTCCCTTGTCTGTCTTGGTATATAAAATTCTCTCTTCTCTTTTGCAGCCTTTTCCTTAATAAATGTAGGCGACGTAAATATAAAACGCAACTCATCCACACTCTTCAATTCTCGCTTAAGCTCCTGAAATGCGTAGATTGAAAAACAAGCCGCAGCAATAGATACTTTACTATCATTATGGATAGTAACCGCCAAATCATCCTTTAAAGTTTTATTGACATTATCAATAAGCTCCATCAAATCCACACCTTCTTTCGTAGTCAATGTAGGTTATTTCTCTAATTATGAGGCTGCAATCTATTCCTCTGCTTTATTCTGCTTAAATCTTCCATCTAACGGCTTAACTGCATCTGCTGGGATAAGCCACATTTTACCCTTCTTAACTGCGCCCTCAATTCTTCCCTCTGTACATAAAACACCTATTCTTCTGGAGGAAATATTCCATTTTTTTGACATTTCTACAGTTGTTAAATACTCCATATGCGAATCCTCCCTACTGCTATCTATTATATTCCACTATCGGAACAATAGCAACCAGATATTGAAGTTTTCCATTCCGATTTTCATCCCATTTTTATTATGAAATACTTAGGCAGAGTGGTTTAAATTTTTCAAACATATAGTCCTTATGGAAACGAACCTCCACCGCCACTCTGCCAATCGGCTTAGGAGGATCTTTTCTGTTTTCTCGCCTCGGCGATCTTGTTGATACAGACGATGAACATATCCGCTGTTTTAGCAAACTGTCACACCACTAGAAAATCCACACTCCCGTACAGCGCCTGTAAAAGCAATGCGAAAAAAGCCGGCTCTTCTTCCATATCCGCACACTTCGGGCCGTATGCTCAGGGCTGGGGATAAAACGCTAATTGGGGCTGCTGTGGATTGCCAGGGCCCCGTCCAGGCAAAAGCACATCCCGATCCTACTTCCACTCATCTGGCTACTACATTTCAGAATTGGAAAAACTCAGAAAAAATAATTCAATTACTGACCACAAAATGGTTGACACCTGCCGGACAAATGCTCCGGTCTGCTGATCCGGCAGACCTCAGCCCCATCTGGGCCCCGGCTCAACGGCGGACACTTGTCCCCGGTTGCGCCGTAGGGAAAATCCCCCGAGGCTGCCTGATTGCGCCAGCGCAATCTTGAGTCCTGATCCGTTCCGCAGGCTTCCCGATCCAGACTGGGCCGGGAAGCCCCGCAGCGCTCCTGATCGGAACCGTCTACCGCCAGTCTTCTGACCGTAGCAATTCTGAACATGAAAAATAAGAAATAGCCGTCCTGCTCCTGGAAAAGTAGACGACTATTTCTTATAGTTAAATCTATTCGCCGGGTCGGGTGAATCGCGCTCACCTTCTGGCTGTCCTGTTAAATCTATTATATCAGTTTATGAAAATATGTCAATCATCCTTCCAGCCATCTCACGCCCGCCCCAGCCGGATGAAAGGAGAATATTGACATGCCAGCATATAAAGACCAGAAAACCGGAACGTGGTTCTGTAAATTTTACTACACAGACTACACCGGAGCACAAAAGCAGAAAAAGAAGCGTGGTTTTAAATTCCAGCGTGAAGGCAAGGGCCGGATTCCTTACCCTGTATTATACCGGGCTGCGTACCGGGGAACTGCTTGCCTTGGAATATGGGGACATTAATTTTAAGGACTGTTCCCTGACCGTCAACAAATCCTTCCAGCGTATAGGCAACAGGGATGTGATTACGCCGCCTAAGACCCCCAAAAGCGTCCGGACCATATTCATTCCGGAATTTCCCGGGACGAGCTGAAAAGCTACACAGAACGCCTTTACGGCCTCCACAAGCATGACCACATTTTTCCCTATACCAAATCCTTTTTCGAACATGAGATGGTAAGGGGAACCAAAGACGGCGATGTGAAGCGTAGGTAGTGTAAAATAGTTTGTGTCTTTGGAAAAAAATGGCTCCTTTTTGGTAAGAATTCAGATATGACAATTCTTATCGAAAAGGAGTATTTTTATGGCAGTAGCTAAGGAGCAGATTCGACAGATTATTTCGGAAAACAACATTTCCAGCGTTGCAGATGTCTATTCCCTTCTCAAGGAAAGTTTTAAAGATATTCTCCAGGAACTTATGGAAGCAGAGCTGGATGCTTCCCTTGGATATGAAAAAAATCAGAAGGGGGATCTGACCACCACCAATAAACGTAACGGCCATTCCCCTAAGACCCTCAAAAGCCAATATGGGGAATTTCAAGTAGATGTGCCCAGGGACCGCAATGGAGAGTTTGAACCCAGGCTCATTCCTAAATATCAGCGGGATATTTCCGGCATCGAAGAGAAAGTCATCTCCCTGTATGCCCGGGGAATGAGTACACGTGATATCCACGACCAGCTTCAGGAACTCTATGGGATTGAATTATCCGCAGAGATGGTCAGCAAGATCACAGATAAGATCCTGCCTCAGGTCAAGGAGTGGCAATCCCGTCCCCTGTCTCCTATCTATCCCTTTGTATTTATGGACTGTATTCATTATAAAGTACGGGAAGATGGGTGGATACTCAGCCGGGCAGCTTATGTGGCGCTGGGAGTTACCACCGAAGGTTATAAGGAAATCCTTAGTATCACCGTAGGAGCAAATGAGACCAGTAAATTCTGGCTGGGGATGTTAAATGACCTGAAAAACCGCGGATTAAAGGATGTGTTGTTCTTTTATGTCGATGGGCTGTCCGGTTTTAAGGAAGCCATCAGCGCAGCCTATCCCCAGGCCCAGATCCAAAGGTGCGTCATTCATATGCTGCGGAATTCATTTAAGTATGTCAACTACAGTGGCTTAAAGAAATTTTCCAGCGATTTCAAAGCGGTATATAATGCCCCCAATGAAACGGCAGCATATGCCGAGCTGGAAGGGCTCAAGGAAAAGTGGGGACGAAAATACCCCTATGCAATCCGGAATTGGGAGAATAACTGGGAGGATGTAAGTTCCTTTTTCCAGTTCTCAGAAGAAATCAGAAAGATCATGTACACGACAAATATTCTGGAGGGGCTGAACCGCCAGTATCGAAAGGTAACAAAAACCAAAAATGTATTTCCCAGTGACCAGCCTTTAGAGAAAATGCTGTATCTGGCCAGTGAAAACATCACAAAAAAATGGACGCAGAGATACCGGGGCTGGGATCAGGTGCTGAACCAGCTGATCGTATTGTATGGGGAAAGGCTGACTGAGTATTTATAAGAAAGAAAAAGCCAGGGCGGCTTGCCCTAATCGAAGAGCCGCCCCAGCCTTATTCCATCGGCATTTAAAGGATTGCCAGAAAAGCCCAGTCTTATTCCAGAGGCCGGGTGTGGGCAGAGCCCACAAAAAAGCAGTTCTTGAGATGCTGTTCTTTTGATGCAAAAAAATCCGAATCGGATGTATAAACACTCCAATGATGGTTATACTATAAATAGAAGGAGCCATCGACAACAGGAAATTCAAAAAATCGACAGCGAAATCTTACATATCGAATTCTTATCAAGGAATCTTAAAATCCTATAGACACAGAATTTTTTACACCCTCTTCCTGCTCTTTGCCGCCATTGATGGATGGCTGATATTTAGTTGTCCTTTTCTTTATTCGTTCCCATAAAAGGCTTCAATCGCCTGTGCGAAAAAATCCGAAGCCCCATCTCCGTACTTTTCATCCGTCATCGGCTTGATTTTTTCATTGCGGTAATACTGTGCCTGCGCCAGCATGAATCCTTTTTCCTCTTTTACCTGTGAGAGTTGTTTCATAACAAAGCCGTATTCCCCGACTATCTCTTTTACTTCAAAAGAATCCACGGCACAATCCCGTTTAGCGATTAGTTTTTGCAGAATTGCTTCAATCCGTTTGTTATAGCTTTCTGCAACTTCTTTACTGATGGGGTTCTGGGCGACAGATAAAAATTTGTCTTTCCCGCCATACCATTCAACTACCTTTGCATATCTTTTCTGCATTTTTTCAGAAGATACGGCTTCCATGTAATGCTTTTTCCATTGTTCAATGCTCCCAAATTCTTTTATTGCGATGTTTCTCATGTTTTCTGGCATATGCTCCATCATAGTCTGGAACATTTCCTCAATCTCTGTTTTACTGAAAACTGCAAAATCCATTTTGTTTTCTCCTTTCAGGATGTCGTCAATGCTGGCAATCAGGCGTTCCATACGCTCCTTTTTTGCTGTCAGCATTTTCCTCTGCATTTGTAAAATCTGGTTCCTGTCAAGAGCCGGGTTCGCCATAACCGCTTTGATTTCCTTCAGGGGAATATCAAACTCACGAAAGAACAGCACTTGCTGTAATGTTTCCAATGCTTTATCGTCATAAAGCCGGTATCCCGCTTCACTTTTGCCAGTCGGCTTTAACAGTCCGATTTCATCATAATAGTGGAGCGTACGCACGCTGATACCTGTTAAGTTTGATACTTCTTTTACTGTCCTCATAGCTGTCGGCCTCCTGTTCTTGATATATCCACTCTAACCCATGACGTTCCGTGAGGGTCAATAGGTAATTTCAAATATTTTTGAATATATCACATTTCAAGAATGGCGGGAAGAATTTCAGCCAGAATTTCAAAACTTGCCAGACTTAAAATAGATGGCAGTGCAAGAAGATTCTGTGCGGCAAGTCCACAAAGGGGTAGCTGGCGGAGCCAGCGCA
>CAOXUF010000025.1:4518-14947 GCA_948560485.1 uncultured Eubacterium sp. | reverse complement strand
GATGCCATTAAATCATCTGCTGCCACATAAGTATCTGTTTCTGTAAATTTTGCCTGATCTGCCATTGTTCTTCCTTTCTGTAAGAGTATTTATATGAATCACTCAATATTATCTTTACTCTAATCGCTATAGTACCATATGCAAAAGAGAAATGTCTATGAAATAATGTATAAATTTTACCATTTTGCTAATAAATATCTATAATTAAAATAACCAAAAACAGAGGTATCTATGAAAAAAATAAAACTACCTTTACAAAATGATAATGGCTATTATGAAATACGAATTGAAAGTATTGGCGGATTAGGAGCAAATCTATGTGGCAAGATGATGGGGGAACTGGGAATTAAATATCTTGGTTTGAACAGTGCCAGTTTTTCCAGCTATGGGTCTGAAAAAACCGGTACTCCGGTAAAAGCATTTATTCGATATAGTTCTCCTGACAAAGATATTCGGGTCCATTCTCCGGTAACGCATCCTCACATTCTTTGTATTTTTCATCAGGCATTGATGCAGAATACCGATATTTTTGATGGCTGCGGGAAAGACACCACAATTATTATCAACACAAATGTTTCACCGGAAAATATTATGGAGCACTATATATCTCATAACAATATCCCTGCCCGAAAAATTGTATGTGTTCACGCACAAAAGATTGCCATGGAAACGAAGTCCCGCATAAATGTTGTTATGATGGGTGCTATGGCAAATGCTATGGGTTTCATAAATTTAGATGATATGTATGAAATCTGCAGTAACACATTAGGCAAAAAATATCCACAGGCACTGAAAGGTAATCTGGAAGGAATCAAACGTGGATATGAGGAAACAACGTCAGTAGACTGCGGGGAAATCTCTGCTTGTAAGCACAATCCAAATATAGAAGATGGTGTCAGTCAAAAATATCAACAAGGAACTCTTGGCTATGAAACTGCTCCAATGGGCGGTATTAACTTAAATTATGGAAACAGTGTTGTAAACGATCTGTCTCCATCCCGACAGGGATACATTCCTATTTTTATTCCTGAAAAATGCATTAACTGTGGATTATGTGACAGTACCTGTCCTGATATGGTATTTCAATTTGAACCAGGAGAATACCGGGGCAGGGAAATGATGGTAAATAAAGGGCTTGATTACTTTCACTGTAAAGGCTGTCTGCGGTGTGTTTCCGTATGCCCTACGCACGCTTTAGTGGGAGATTTAGAAGAAAACTACGACCGTAAGCCTTACTTTATGCCAAACAAAGACTTAATCAGGACTCCCGACTATTATGAGAAATCCGGAGCAGACGGATACATTACCTCAGAATCTTATTTAACAGAAAAACGTATAGAAGGTGGTGAAGTATAATGGAAAATCAGGAACTGGAATTTGCATCGGGCAATGAAATTGCTGCAATTGCTGTAAAACAGATAGGATATGATGTCATGGGCTATTATCCTATCACTCCTTCCACACAAATTGCAGAAAATCTTGATTTAATGAAAGCAGATGGAAAAACAGACATTGTAATGATTGCCGCTGAAGGAGAACATAGTGCTGCCGGAATCTGCTATGGAGCCTCTGTATCCGGAGGAAGAGTCTTTAATGCCACCAGTGCCAATGGACTGTTGTATGCTTTGGAACAATTTCCGGTACAGTCAGGAACCAGATATCCTATGGTAATGAATGTGGCATGCCGTACCGTATCAGGCCCGTTATCCATTAAAGGAGACCACAGCGATATTATGTTTTTGTTAAACTGTGGATGGCCTATCTTTTTTGCCCACAGTGTGCAGCAGGTTTATGATTTTAATTTAATTGCCTTGAAACTGGGAGAATTGGTAAATCTTCCTGTGGCAGTGGCTTTTGACGGTTTCTTTACCAGCCATCAGAAACGCAGCTGTTACCGCTTTTCCAGTGATGATGTAGTGCGAAAATATATTGGTAAAAAAAGAGAAGCATATCCTTTCCTTGATTTTGAACATCCGATAACTGTCGGTTCTTACATGAACGAACCTGATTTAATTAATAACCGCTACCAGCTTCATCTGGCAATGCATGAGGTCTCTAAGGTACTGCCTGCGCTATTTGAAGAGTACGAAAAGTTATCTGGAAGATCATATAAAACATGGGAAGCCTATTGTTGTGAAGATGCCGAAACAATTCTTGTTCTTCTAGGATCCTCTTTTGACACTGCAATGGTCGCAGTAGACCGTCTGCGGGAACAGGGCGAGAAAGTTGGTGTTTTAACTCTTACAATGCTCAGACCTTTTCCCAGCGAAGATATTTATAATCAGTTAAAGGATGCAAAAAAAATTGTTATTGCTGACAGACAGGATAGTTATGGTGCTATTGGCGGCAATCTCTCTATAGAAATTCGTGCAGCCCTACAGAAATACGGATGTGTTACAGATATTTCTTCTATTATTTATGGTCTGGGCGGTAAAGATTTTTATGTGGAAGATGCTATCGAAATGTTTCACAGTGAAAATAACAAGCTCATTTATTATGGTACGACTGCCGGAATCCCGGATGAGCATCGCGAAAACTTTTTCGACCCATTAATACCGGAAAAAACAAAACTCGGAATCACCAATGTTACAAAACAGGAAGATTCTTTAAATGTCAGCGGTGCAACAATCAATGCCACAACTGCCATGCCCAAACGTATTGCGCCGGGACATGGCGCATGCCCCGGATGTGGGATTATCGTCAATCTGAATTTATTGATGCGTGTTATTGAAGACCCTGTCGTTTTGCTGTTTCAGACCGGCTGCGGCATGATTGTGACCACAGCATATCCGAAGACAAGTTTTAAAGTTCCGTATGTACACAATCTGTTTCAAAACGGTGCTGCCACCCTGAGCGGTATTGTGGAAGTCTGTCACCGCAAGCAGGAAAAAGGCGAAATTCCAAAAGGGGATATTGTTTTCATTATGGTAAGTGGTGATGGCGGAATGGATATCGGCATGGGTTCTGCCCTTGGCACAGCACTCCGGGGGCATAAGCTTATCATTTTTGAATATGACAACGGCGGCTATATGAATACCGGATATCAGTTATCTTATTCGACGCCTAAAGGTGCAAAGAGTTCTACTTCCCATATCGGGCAGGAACAATTTGGCAAAACATTTTTCCACAAAGATATGCCACAGATTATGGCTGCTGCAAATATTCCTTATGTGGCAACGGCAGCAGAATCCAATCCTGCAGACTTTATGAAAAAAGCCGCAAAGGCTGCATATTATGCAAAAAATGAAGGAACAGCATATCTGAAGGCTCTATCTTCCTGTCCTCTGAACTGGAATGATAATCCGGCTACAGAACGTAAGGTAATCGAAGCTGCTGTAGACTGCTGTTACTTCCCACTCTATGAAGTGGAACATGGAAAAACAAAATTAAACTATAACCCGAAAGCCTCTGATAAAGCGATTTCTGTTGCAAAATGGCTTGGAATGATGGGACGGACAAAACATTTGATAAAAGAGGAATACGCTGATATTGTTTCAGAATTGCAAGACGAAATCGACAATAGATTTCAAAAACTGGTTGCAAAGTCCGAAAATAAATATTTATAATATAAAACTCCAGGTAGTCTTAATTTTTCTGCCTGGAGTTTTATATATTCTATTTATTTTCCAAAATGCTCTGCAACCTTTTTCAAATCTTCAATGATTGGAAGATTCTGAGGACAGATTTTTTCACATTTTCCACAGGCAATACAGTCGCTTGCCTTTCCAAATATTCCTGTTAATCTATCATAGTACTCGCCCTGAGGAGTCCAGCCTTTTTCTTTTACTTCCTGCTTATCTGCATTATATAATGAGAAATATTTCGGAATAGCAATTTTCTTCGGACAGCCTTCTGTACAATAAGAGCATCCTGTACATGGAATTTCAATATTTGCATTTAAGATATCCACTGCATCCTGTACTACTTTTAATTCGTCCTGATTCAATGGCTCAAAATCCATCATGTAGTCTGTATTGTCCAACAACTGTTCCATATTACTCATTCCGCTGAGTACCATCATGACATTATCAAGACTGGCTGCAAATCGAATCGCCCATGATGGAACGGACATTTCTGAGTTGTATTTCTTAAAATGCTCTTCTACAGATGCCGGTACATTCGCCAGCGTTCCGCCTTTTACCGGTTCCATTACAATAACAGGTACACCATGTTTTGTTGCTACTTCGTAACATTTTCTAGATTGCACTCCCTCACTGTCCCAGTCGAGATAGTTAATCTGAAGCTGCACAAATTCTATTTCCGGGTGTTCTGACAACACTTTATCTAACAGTTCCGCGTTATCATGGTAAGAGAAACCAATATTTTTTACCAGCCCCTGCTTCTTTTTATTTACAAGCCATTCGAAACAGCCTAATTCAGAGTATTTCTTATAATGGTCTAAACCAACATCATGAAGTAAATAATAATCAAAATATTCTACTCCTGCTTTCCGGAGCTGTTCATTAAAAATATTGTCTGCCTCTTCTAAATTGTTAAAGAAGCCTCCATGTAACTTGTCAGCCAACGTGAAACTCTCTCTTGGATAACGCTTTACCAACGCTTCTTTTGTCGCATCTTCGCTTTTAAATCCACAGTACATCCATGCTGTATCAAAATATGTAAAACCTCTTTCCAAAAATGTGTCGACCATTTTTGACATTTCTTCAATATCGATATCTCCCGCATCGTTTTCTGCGATTAGTGGCAGTCTCATAAGACCAAAACCTAATTTTTTTCCGTTCATTTTCTTCCTCCGTTTTATTTCTTATTTGATTGTTATTTTAATAAAATTGGGAGGAAAAAGCAATTATTTATATATCATCACCATAGCTGCACTCTTTTTTTGTTCATCACTTAAAGGTTTCAGTCTTCCATTCTCTATTAATTTCTTATGCGCCATATTCATAAACATACCATCTGTTCGAAACATTTTCTGTTGTAAATACATTCTTTGTCTTTTGACTCTGTCAGGATCTCTTGATAATATCATTTCCTTATATTCTTTAATTTCTTTTTCATATTTTAACATAACTTCTGTCGTACACTTATCTGCCAAAGACATTATTTCTTCTATCAACTTGCCCCCTTTTAAAGTTACCATTGCAAGTTCAATGCGATCCTTATTCTTTTTCATATAATTTTTTGCAATAAGATATGCATAGTCATCTTTATGCAATTTCTCACCATTATGATGACGTTGCAATAATCTCATATCCCTTTCCAAACCAATAAACCATTCTTCCTTTATTTCTTTATTTAAATACGGAAGGTCTATCAGCCAAACATAGATGTCATTCATTCCATTCCAAATTGGTCCATTAAATCCATCCATTTGTGTTTTTTTAATATGTCTTCTCATACTCTCATTATCAATCACTGCACTTAATATATTTGTTCTGCCATCAGCACGTTCCGTTGATACTTCTTCAAACGTAATTGGGGAATTAGTGTTTATTCCTCTATTTTTTTACCACTAAGACTCTCTAATACAGATGTATCCATTGCCAGAAACACCAATGTCCACATAAGAAAATTTTCATCCTTATCTGGCACAGTATATTCTTCTTTGTATTTATCTAATATTCCACTATTTTTTATTTCATCAAATATAAGGCTTGCCAGATTTTCAGTCACCAAATCAAACAGAAAATACATTTTTTCCATTAATTCATCCCACGCCTCGTTGATAAGTATATTTGCTCCATATTTTTTTCCAACCTTTACAATAATAGAATTATCCTCCAGACGTTCTATCTCACTCTCTACATAAACAGGGGATACATTCAAAGTATCTGCAATCTCATTAACACTCATATCATTATGATACGTCAAATAAATAATATTTTGTGCCAAGGCAGTATTCATCATATCCATAGCACAGCCACTTCTGCTTACATCTCCACACAAATTCACACTAGAAAATCTAACTGGATTAAACTTTAATTCATTTACATTTCTCATCTTATCCATTCCTCTCTTTAAATCAGTTTTTATGTTGCTTAGATACCATTTCACAGTTCCTAGAGGAATTCCTATTTCTTCTGCAATCTCTGTTTGTTTCTTTTTATCATAGTAATATGCTATTAAAATTTCTCTTTGACGTTTCGACAGATAGGCTATTTCGTTTTGCAATCTTTCTAACTCCTCCTTATGCACAAAATCGCCTAAAATATCTGTTCCGTCCTGAAGTTCCATTGGATTTACATTTTCCAACGTTACAATCTTTTGAGAAGATTTATCTCTATAAAAATTTGCCAGAGTATTTTTTGCTACTCTCCATACAAAAGCATCCATATTCCCTATATCTTTTACACAAACTGCCCGGTATATTTTTAATAATATTTCTTGAGATACATCTTCTGCATCATCCAAAGAACCAGTGTGTCTGACTGCATAAGAATAGATTTTCTGCATATATTTTGAAATTGTCTTTTTCGCATATTGTTCTTTTTCGCTCTTCTGTTTCATAGTATCTTAACTCCTCTTTTTGACATGTCTATATATAAAGACACAAAAAATTTTTAAAGGTTGGAAATAAATTTCAAGAATTTTAAGAATAAAAAACTGCCTCGAAAACATTTAATTCTAATTATATAAAAATGTTTCCGTGCAGTTTTTTAATTTATTCTGTTTATATAATTTACTCTTTTAGTTTGACAAAGAATATTTATTTTTAATTCTCATCCAACTTACTGGTACAATGCGGACATCTGTCTGCATCAATATGTATTTCTGACATACAGTGTGGACAAACTTTTGTCGTAACCGGTGCAGGTTCTTCTTTTTTTCTCATCTTATTCATTGCTTTTACAATCAGAAAAACAACAAATGCCATAATCAAAAAGTTTAACAAACCTGATATAAATGTTCCATAATTCAAGGTTGCCGCTCCAGCCTTCTGTGCTTCAGCAAGAGTTTTATAATTCTCGCCATCCAGTGCTATAAATAAGTTGCTGAAATCAATCTTTCCGGTAAGTAAAGTGATTACCGGCATAATCACATTGTCTACCAACGATGTAACCAGACCGTTAAATGCACCACCAATAATCACACCTACCGCCAAATCAATCATATTGCCTTTTATGGCAAACTCTTTAAATTCTTTTAACATTTTGTGTTCCTCCTCGTTAGTTTTTATCATTTTCCGGCAAAAACTGTTTCCAGTCTCTCGTATAAATTCCCTCCTCAGTTTTAATTAACGGAATACCCAGTTTCCCGGAGCCTTGTATTCCATCATATACCGGATTCGTATCCCGTACATTGATAAACTTTTTCAATATCTGCAAATCATCAAGTAATTCCACAAAAGTATAATCTACCCCTTGTTCATCAAATGCAGATTTACATTCCACACAAAATCTACACTGTTTTGTTCCATATATTGTTAACATAATATCCTCCATAAAATTTTTGTGAAAAGTTCTGCATTTCTTACAATCTCAATTCAATGCTACTCTTCTTTGTTTCCCATTGTAAATTTTATTAATGCAACGAGACCAACCATAACTAAAACCGCCAACGGTAAAACTACCCACGCAATCTGGACAAATCCGGCAATAATATATGCAAGAAATGAGACAACTGCCACCACAATCGCATAAGGCAACTGTGTAGATACATGATTTACATGGTCACACTCCGCTCCTGCTGATGCCATAATCGTCGTATCAGAAATCGGCGAACAATGGTCTCCACAAACTGCGCCCGCCATACATGCTGAGATAGAAATAATCATTAACTCATATTGTGCCGGGTTGTTTTCAAACACTGAAACAACAATCGGAATTAAAATCCCAAAAGTTCCCCATGATGTAACTGTAGCAAATGCAAGGAAACAAGCTACAAGGAATATAATTGCCGGAAGGAATTTCATAAAATCTCCCGCTGCTGCTTTCATAGCTTCTGCAACAAATTCCTTTGCACCAAGAGAATCTGTCATTGCTTTTAATGTCCATGCCATTGTAAGTATCAGAATCGCCGGAACCATTGCTTTAAATCCCTCTGACAGACAATCCATGCATTTTTTGAATGGAAGTACTCTTCTACAAACATATAATAAAATAGTGATAACCAAACCAAAGAAACTGCCGAGTGCCAGTCCAACAGATGCATCGCTGTTAGAAAATGCTTCAACAAATCCTGCTCCCTTGAAAATACCACCTGTATATACCATTCCAATGATACAACAGATAACCAGACAGATTATCGGAATTAATAAGTCAATAACTTTGCCTTTTTTCTCACTGCTATCTTCTGTTTCTTTAAAAACCTGCGCTCTGTCTCCCATTGAGAATAAATCTCCTACTTTTGCATTTTTTTCATGCTTTGCCATAGGACCATATTCAACTTTCATTACTGCCATTGCCACCATCATAACAATCGTAAGGATTGCATAAAAGTTATATGGAATAGCCTTTACGAACAATGCCAGACCATCTTCTCCTTTAACAAAACCACTTACCGCTGCCGCCCAGGATGAGATTGGTGCAATAATGCAGACTGGTGCTGCTGTGGCATCAATTAAATACGCCAGTTTTGCACGGGAAATCTTATGCTTATCTGTTACCGGACGCATAACACTTCCTACTGTCAGGCAGTTAAAATAATCATCAATAAAAATCAATACTCCAAGAACAATTGTTGCAAGCTGCGCTCCCACTCTTGACTTGATATGCTCGCTTGCCCATCGTCCAAACGCCGCCGAACCTCCTGCCTTGTTCATCAGAGCAACAATTGCGCCAAGAATAACGAGGAATATTAAAATTCCTACATTGTAAGCATCTGAAAGTACTCCTACAAAACCATCACTGAATGCATGCATAACCGTTCTTTCCACATTCAACTGCCCGTACAACACTGCTCCCACTAAAATTCCAATAAACAATGAACTGTATACTTCTTTTGTAATCAAAGCAAGTGCAATCGCCACAACTGGTGGAAGTAATGCCCATGCTGATGAATATAACTTTGGCACAAATTCTGTCTTGTCCGCACCAAGTACTACTGTGGCACATACCACAACTAAAAGCATGGAAATACATGCAACTGCTGATAATTTTTTCGTCCCCCATCTCTTTTGTAATCTTTTCATAATTTTTACCACTTCTTTCAATAGTAATTTCTAGTATTGAAAGATGCAAACGTAAAGAGTGAAAATAGTAATGTTTGCATTTCGTCCTTTCTTTTTTATTTTTCACTCTTTTACACTTTTTATTAAGATATCTGCATTTTTTAATACAAATCCAAAAAGTACATATTTAATTCTTCCGTTCATACCTTTAGTTATATTGTAAAAGAAAATGACATATTTCGCAAATATTTTTTTCGCAAAATATGTCATTATTTATTCATTATTCAATTGTTTTTAAGAGTCCCTCACAGCCACGTACTACATCTTCATAAGTCACATCAAAATTGCCTGTATACCATGGGTCTGCAATATCTCCACTCTCCCCTGCAAACTGCAGTAATTTGTATATTTTTCCTTTCGGGTCGTTATTATAAAACCGATTCAGATTTCGTATATTTGCAGTGTCCATTCCGATAATGTAATCAAAGTTGTCATAATCGGAAAGTTCCATATGTCTTGCACGGTGGTCTCCACAATAAATACCCTCACGTTTTAACTTTCTTCGCGTACCATGATGAACTCCATTTCCGATTTCTTCGTAACTGGTTGCTGCAGAATCAATATAAAATTGTTCACTGATGCCTGCGGTGTCTACTATGTGCTGCAAGACATATTGAGCCATGGTAGAACGGCAAATATTGCCGTGGCAGATGAATAGTATTTTTATCATTATTGTTTTCTCCTTTGATTGAGGCTAGAAAGCCTTTATGTATGATGGGGTGTTGGCTATCTTTTTGTGAATTATATCATCCATATCGGCACAATGTAATTATCTCTATCAATAGCACTTAACCCTGGCTTCATACAAATCACTGCTCCCTTTGAACGTGGAGTAGATGACTTATCTAACAAGCTAAATACTTTTATTAATTCTGTACCGGGATTAGATGTTTTCTTAATTTCTATTGGATTAAGAACCCCATCATGTTCCAAAACAATGTCAATCTCTTTTGCATCCTTGTCACGATAATAATATAAATATGGTTCCTTTCCACAATTTAAATACGTCTTCATAATTTCAGCAACTACATAGTTTTCCAATATAGCTCCATTCATAGCACCACTTTCTAAAGTTTCTGCACTACTCCACTTTGTCAAATAGCAGACTAATCCCGTATCATAAAAATATAACTTTGGTGTTTTCACAAGACGTTTTAACAAATTGTTCGAATATGGATGGAGATAAAAAATAATACCTAGTGTTTCTAAAATTCCTAGCCAATTCTTTGCCTGCACTTGATTTATATCTGCATCCCTCGCGATTTCTGCTACATTTAACATTTGACCACATCTTGCAGC
>CAOXUF010000025.1:0-4508 GCA_948560485.1 uncultured Eubacterium sp. | reverse complement strand
TTCCGATCTCAATCGCATCTGATAATTCTTTTACATCACGCTCTATATACGTACTCAAATAACTATTATAAAAAATCTGACTGTTACTATTTGCGCCACTTACAATAGCCGGCATTGAACCTCTATAAATACGTTCAAAAATATCCTTTGTATCCGCTTCTTCTCTTTCTTCTTTTCTTAATGACAATGCATCCATGTCAACTGTAAATGGTTTCATTTGGCCACCACTTATCTCTGCTTGCGATAAAGAAGTCAAAGGAAGTACAGCTACTCTACCCGCAAGGGATTCTTGTACTCCTCTCATTAACTTAAAAACTTGCGAACCTGTAAGCCAGAAGGCTCCGGGTTCATGATTTTTATCCACGTGCATTTTAATATAAGTAAATAGTTCCGGTGCATATTGCACCTCATCAATTAATACAGGTGGTTTGTGTAACTGAAGAAACAATTCAGGATCTGTCTTTGCAATATTCCTTTCATTCAAATCATCCAAAGATACATATCCTCTATTTGTCCCTTCCATCAATTTTTGAAGCATCGTAGTCTTTCCAACTTGTCTAGGTCCGGTAACAAGAACAACTGGATATTCTGTTGTAACCTGACTTACCACTTTTTCTAGATTTCTTGTAATATATTTCATGAAGACCTCCTTATTCGGCTATTATTAACTCTAATTTAATATTAGCCGAAATATTGCAAAAAAACAAGTATATTTCGGTTAATATTTATTATAAATTAAAATTAGCCGAAATATACTTATTTATAATTTTTCATCACACTATACAATCTATTTCTCTTACTTTTTGTAACTCTTTTTGTTTTCATTTATTATATTCTTCAAAGAAAACATTTTCAATACTCTTCCTAAACAAAGGATTTCCTTCTATCTCCCTCCATCCCATAAATTCACTTATCTGTTTCATCTCTTCCTCAGATACCTTTCCTCCCTGCCCCTTTACCTTATTTACATACCCTCTTAACTTCCTCAACATTTCTAGACTCCCCTCTGCAATTTCATCTATCTCCTCTTTATAATAAACCCTATCCCACGCTGGACAACAATAAGAAACATCACTTAGCCTCTTTATTTTTTCTATAGACCTCTCACTCTCCTTCAAATCCACAAAAATTGGAAAATCATCTACAACTGGTATTGCATCCCCACAAAAAACAACCTCTCCTTCCTCATATACATAAGAAACTGACCCTTTAGAGTGTCCTGGTGTATCTAAGACCCTGAAACTTATATCAGGTTCTAAAGTTAAAACATTATCCTGCTTCACAATCTGCTCTACTTCTACTGGCTCATTTACCAAAGAGTAAAAATTAGGAATTGGTCTTTCCTGAAATTGTAAATCTATATTTTCTATCCACGCCTTTTCAATATTTGAAACATATATTTCACAACCTGACATTCTTTTTATTTTTGCCGCTCCACCCATATGATCCGGGTGAGCATGTGTCAAAAGAACTGCTTTAATTTCAGAAAGGCTTCTCCCCAGACCTTCCATATAACTGCTGATAATCCTTTCGCTTCCTGCCACACCGGCATCTATTAAATAGCAATACTTCCCGGTAATTAAGTACACATACACAAATCTTTTTATCTCCGGTGTAACATTAAAACTTATTTTTATTTGATGTACATTTTCACAAATTTTCATCTTATACCTCCACGATAATCGCTTTACTATCAACTGAATTTTCTCTTTTATTTACTATCTGTTTATAACTCTCTGACGAAAAGCACCTCTCCATCTGCTCCTTTGCGTCCCATTCAATAATAATAACTCTCCTAGGGCACCATTGCTCCTGCAATGCTGTAATTTTATTACTTCGAACCAAATACCTGCCACCATATTCTTCTACAATAGGTTTTACCTGTTTGATATATTCTTGATAGTTATTTTTATCTTCTATTATATCCACCGTTACAATAAAATAAATCATTTGCCTTCCTTTCTTTGCAAGTGCTCACTTGCATCAATTGTATAAAATAACGGCACACAATGTGCCATTATTTTTTCACTATACCATTTAAAAATATTCTAACACTATTTTTAATATATTCACTTTTTTCTAACTGCGTTAATCTCTTTCCAAAAGATGCATCCAAAAAAACAAAACCAAAATTCACAGACAGAAACATCATTGCCATACTTTCGTAATCAGTACACACTAACTCATTTTTCATGCTCTTAAAATAGTTTATTAATACCTTCTTAAATGTCTGTGGAATCTTTAAAATTCCCTCCGCAGTATCCGGATACAACTCTGGTGTCCTCAATCCAATAGATACTTTTACCATACGAGGAGTTACTTTAGACATATAAACTACTGAAAATGAAATAAGGTCTTTTTCCAACTCTCCAATCGGTTCAAAACTGCTTTCCTGTAAATCAGGATTCCATTCTTTCAACTGCATCGCAGAGAGAACAATATCTTTTTTCCCCTGAAACTTTCTGAATATCGTACACTCATTAATTCCTGCCTGATGTGCTATATCTTTCGTCGTTGTTGAGGAATAACCCTTCTCCATAACTAAGTTCATCGTTGCATTTATAATTTTCATTTGAGTTTCATCAAACATAATATTTACCATCCTGCAAGTGTTTACTTGCATTTTATTATAATTATTTTAATATGTCAAGAAAACTAACCACTTTGAATATTCCTCACTCAAAATAAGAAATATACTCTATCTCATACTTACTTCCCGGAAACAACTTTTTATGTAACTCAACAAAATAATCATCCGTCATACTGGCAATATAATCCACCACAATCTGATTCGGCTCTTCTCTACAATAATCAATATCCTTATAATATTTCAAAGTGTTTCTGATAAAATTCATATGATGCTTAAAAATAACAGACGATTCATCCTTCTTTTTCAACTGCTCAAGCAGTGCATAATATACATCCTTAAACATCGGTTTTATAATATCTTCGTATTTAGAATTAATCTCATCATTTTTATAAATAACCTTATAATTTTCATCCTTAGCAGTTTTTAAATCCATGTAAGCTTCCTTACTAAGCAATATATAATCCTTGCCATAACTGTTTTCTATAATATCCACAATCAGATTATTAATTATCGATGCATTTGCCGCACCGATAATTTCACTGCTGAATTTATGTTCCCTGTCAATAATCTTGGCAGTAATTGCGTCCTGCCTGTCCTTGCCAATATACGCAATCATATCACAAATTCTTACAACACAGCCTTCCAGTGTCATTGGAATCAACTCTTTAATCGCTTCTCCACCTTTTACATAACAACTCTCTATTTCCACATCATGATCGTCAATTTTTTTATTCCATTGTGGACGATACTCCTGCTGCTCAAACTCACCATTATGACACAACACACCATCCAAAACCTGCAAACTGATATTTCTTGCAAACAGTTTATCCAGTACTCGGGCACTCTGTACATTATGATTAAAATGACGTCCTGTTTCTTGCTGTAACAATTCATCTAAAAAGCGTTCTCCTGCATGTCCAAAAGGAGTATGCCCAATATCATGCCCCAGAGCAATCGCTTCAATCAAGTCCAGATTCAAGCCCAGCACTGAACCGATATTCCTTGCAATCCTTGAAACCAACTGTACATGTAACGCTCTTCTTGTAATGTCATCATTATTGTAAAAAGAAAACACCTGCGTTTTGTCCGCATAGCGGTTGTAATAAGGTAGATGCATAATCTTCTCGATATCCCGGACAAATGCCGGACGCCAGAGGTTTGGAATATCGTGATTCATATCACGTCTGATAATGTCCTCATCCTTACAACGATATGGATTTTGATAATGATTTCTTTTATCCTCGATAATGTGTTTCTGTAATTCATCACTTAGTTTATGGTATATCAGTGACATATTTTTCTCCTTTAGCAAATTCATTTTATATTTCTTTAAGAATTCCTCATTATTTCCTCTAAGACCTGTACAAAATATTGATTATTTTTCCTTGTTGATACTGCTATTCTATGATATCTGTTACTCAGCGAATAAAATTCAGAACAATCTCTGACTTTAATATTATAATGTCTCAATTTTTCTACAAGCAGAGAATCCTTACAAAAAAACAACAAAAAGTTTGTTCTAGATGGATAAACTTTCACCGGAAGCCTCTTTAAAGACCCCTGCATAAATTCTCTTTCTTTTTGAACAAACTCATAAGTTAATGGTAAATATTCAGCACTGGTAAGTGCACCTATTCCCGCTAATTGTGCAGGTGTAGAAACACTATAATCTTGTCCATTTAAATTAAGGGCATCTAATATCTTTAAATTACCACATACGCAAAAGCCTAACCTGAATCCTGCTAATGCATATGTCTTTGTAAACGCATCTATTACTATTAAATTATCATATTCTTTTATAAAAAATTTTGCAGAATACTCTTTCCATTCTGGAATAAATTCCATAAAACATTCATCTATGACCAATTTCACATTATTTACTCTACATTTATCCAATATTCTATGAATTAATTTCAAA
>CAOXUF010000024.1 GCA_948560485.1 uncultured Eubacterium sp. | reverse complement strand
ATTGATTTTTCAAGGTGCGAATCCCATTTTTGACGTGGGAAGTTTGAGTCATTAATATGATGTTGGGGTAAAAACCCCTTTTTGAAAAATTTTGCCGTGATAATGCACAAAAAAACAAAGCGTTTTCAGTGGATTGTCAATGAGATCACTCTAATTTTTTGTGCAGTTTTCACAATAGAAAATTGCAAGTAGGGGTTTTTACCCCGACATCATTAATATTTTATTAACAAAAGGAAAAGAAAATGGAATATGAAAAAAGGCTAATAGTAAAGATGAAGCCTCATTTGAAATCTGATATATGGGGAGGTACATTGCTATATGAAAAGTATAAGAAAGGGAATTGTTATGATATTGTGGCAGAAAGTTGGGAAATAAGTACAATTAGAAATCATGAAAGTACTGTAGATTTAATTCATGACAGAGAAATTCCCTTTTCAAACTATCTTAGAATGATTGGGAAAAGGACAATTGGAAAAAATTTGAATAATTTTGATAAATTTCCAATAATGATAAAATTTTTAGATGCAAAAAGAAAATTGTCTATTCAGGTACACCCAAAAAGAAATAATACAATTGATAAAGAAATTTGGTATATTGTTGACGCTAAACCAAAAGCATTTGTTTATTTAGGACTAAAAAGAACACTTTCACAAGAATTAGTACATGAATATCTTGTACAAGAAAAAATTGAAAACATATTAAGAAAAGTTTTTGTAAAGAAAGGCGATATTTTAGTTGTACCATCAGGAGAGGTACATGCGATAGGAGAAGGTATTTTAATATGTGAAATACAAGATAATACAAATGTCACATATAGATTATATGATTATAACAGAAAAGATGATAGTGGCCAAAAGAGAACATTAAATATCGAACAAGGAATTTCAGAAATGATATTAGAGGTAGGAAATATAATTCATATAAGGAAAAGAAAATATAGGAAGATAGAATTTGGGAATATCTTTCTTGCTGAAATTAACCTTTGTGATACTAATTCATATTTTTATTCTCGAAATTCTTGCTTGATTTTAATAGTGATTGAAGGTCAGGGGAAAATGCTTATTAAATCTTTAAATGAATGTAGAGAGGAAGAAATGTTGTTTAAGCCAGGGGAAGTTTATTTTCTTCGAGCAACAAATGGGATGATTACATTTTATGGTGTGGGAATAATTCTTGCCGTAGAAATCATGTAAAGGAAATAAGAGTAATGAAGGAAGACATTGAATTGTTTTTAGAAACAGAGAAATCTTATAATTTTTTTGATTTGGAAATAGAAAATGTATTGATATGGAAATATATAAGAGAAGATATATATAATTTGTTTTTAGAAAGGGAGTATAAAACGGAAAGAAGAGTTGCTATAACACATAATTATTTAAGAAAGCTACAATTTTATATAAGCCAATTGAGGTTTTTGTTTTCAAAAAACAATTGTAATATTATGAAAGCAGATTTATTATTTTGCAATTTTCCTAGAAAAATTAAAATTAATGGAAGATATAGTTGCATACAATTGGAAGAAATAATAAAAAATTGTATCCATTCCAAATTTGTAATAGAATATCCTTTTTGGATTGAGGATAATTCATATGAAAAAGCTCATTTTAACGTAGAAGAAAAGGATATTTTTTTTACAGATAAAATGGAGTTACAGGCTTGCATAGGAAGTCTGTTGAATGGTTACAAATTTTTGTTTTTTTTATATGTAAATTCTATAAAAATTCATCAATTAATTGAAGTAATAGAACATGAATTAGAAATAAAGATAAATAAAAGAAAGCTATATAAAAAACTATTTTTTTGCTGCTACTATGAGAAAATAATGAAAACGAAGGTAAAGAGATTGTTAAATAAAATAAAACCAAAATGTTTTATAGAAGTGTATACACCAAATAGAGAATTGGCAATTTTTAATGAGGTTTGTCATGAGTTGGAAATTCCTATTATTGATATTCAACATGGCGCATTAAATTATTATGAACCTATTATGTACTCATATAGCGAAAAGCGTCAGTATTTGCATTTGAGTGATTATATATTCTTATTGGGAGAATATTGGAAGAATAAACCTAACTTTCACTTGAAAGATGAAAAGCTTTATGTTGTAGGGAGCCCTTTTTTGGAATATATAAAAAATGAAAAAATGACAAGAAGAAAAGAATTTGTTTTAATTTTATCACAAACAAGATACCATAAGTATTTTATTGAATTATGTGAATATTTGGCAGAAAATTTAAATTGTAAAATAGTATTAAAATTGCATCCATATGAAAATGCATATTATGAAAAAGGTGAATATAAAAAAATTGAGGAAAAAGGTGTGAAGGTAGTGCATGGCTTAGAAACACATCTTTATAACTATCTACAATCATCAATGTGCGTTATAGGAATAAATTCGACTGCATTGTTTGAAGCAATTGCATTTGATGTACCAGTTTTTTTTGCGCAAGATAAATATGGAACTGAAACAATTCAAAGTTTGGTAAAGAAATTTAATGTTTTTGAATTTAAGAACAATGCAGAAGTTTTATTATTATTTGAAAAAATTGTGCATCTTAATACATCATTTGAAACTGAGGATTTATTTGCTGCGAAAAGTTCAGAAAATATTAAAAAGGCGATAGATAGGATATTAGAAGCAGTAATTCAAAGATAGCGCCAATAGATAAGAAGAAACCTCGCAGTATTTAGAAGGCATTTTGGATGGATATAAATTTATATGGAAGTTTCTGATAATGAATGTAACACAGAATGATAGATTAAAGTAAGTGACATCTGATATTTTAACTGTAGACATTGAAGTGGGGGACAGTTCCGCTTCTGTAGAGCCTTTGCTTAGAGTTTAACCAGTGGCTTGATGCTGCTGAAAGAAGCTTAGCTGCTCTGGGATGTCTTAAAATTGGGAGGAGGAAGGAATCAGCTAGATACGGTGTAATGGCAAAGTGTGTGCGGTGAGGATAAAGAGAATACAGATCTTGATAGAAGTGGCACATAACGGCGTAGAACAGGAAGGGGTGTTTGGAAAAGGGGGCCTGTGAATGACTGCACATTGAAAGCGGAACAGCTTAAGAGATTAGATGAATATTTGGAAAAGAAGGTAGCGGAAATGTCAGAAACGAAAAACTGATCGTTGTAAACTGAGTGTGGATGAGCATGGTGATTGGCTTTGTTGCAGCGATGGGTGATATCAGAGGTTTTATTGATCTGAAGTAGATACAAAAACTATATAAGAAAGTATAGAGAGAATAATTTATGAATGGAAAATATAAAGAAATAATCCCAATTAAACGGATATTAATAGATGAAGGTATTTTTGGAGAATTTAATAGATTTGATTTAGTGGTTCGCTATATGGCAATAGAAGAATTTTATAAGGAACGCGATAATGGTATTGAGATTTATAAAAAAATGCAAAGGCTTAGGATTGCTGAAAAAATTTTTTTCGGTATTGAAACTGGTAGTGGATGGGAACAATTTGAAAAATTAATAGCAAAATTTGAAGATAAAGAATATAATTACAGATATCCAGTACGCATGAATAGGTTTTTGAGACTGATAAATGGAGCACATCGTATTTCTTTGGCAATGTATAAAAAGATGGAATATGTGTCCTATAAATACTCTGATAATCCAAATGAATATAATGAAATATGCGACTATTCTATAAGATGGTTTGAAAAAAATTATTTTACAAACGCTGAAATGGACGAAATTATTAACAAATTCAATATAATCAAAAATTCCTGTTTTGAAGAGATATATGCTATTATATGGGAACCGGCAATAAAAGAAAAGAATGAAATAATAAATGATATAAAAAAAGAACTTAAACCAGTTAATATAGAAAATAAAAGAGTCTGCTTTACGTCAAGTGAAGAATACCAAAAGTTCATAAGAAAAATTTATGAAATAGATAATAGAATTTCGGAGGAAAAATTAAATTCTAAAATAAAAGGTATAATTAAAGAAAACGGTAAAAATAGAATTATAATGTTAAAAATATCTTTAAACAATATTACTGGTGAGATGTACCAAAATTATTATATGAATCCAAATTATACATTTTTTCAAATTGTAGAATTAAAAAACAAAGTTAGAGAACATATAAAAAAGGATATTTCTAGTTATATATTTGATAATGTTTTTCATTGCGCAGTGAATAGAAAAGAAAATTTATATTTGGAAGCTATTTATGAATCGTTATGCTATGATGAAAAAGGTCTCGTAAGCAAAGGCGGAGAAAGAACAGCCGGTTGTGTGCTATGAAGCTGAACAAAAGTGAAGAGCTGATGAAGCATCGCTAATGCTAACAGATGTAGCTGAAACCGGTGAATTGTGATATAAATCCATAAGAGACCTGCTACTGTATGGATGACTGTCGGTGTTGAAACTGTATGAGCATGGCATAGGCTCATGAAAAGAACAGGAGTATCCTGCAGTGTAATGCTAACCGAAAAATACAAGCTAACAAATGTGCGAGTATGAAAGTAGGTATAAACAATCCTCCCATTTTTGGCTATTACACTCTAAAGTTCCAACGACGTGTATAAGGCATATTTATGCGGGTTTAGGTGTATTGCAAACATCTAAAATATATTGTAATAATGAGGTGTAAAATGTGAAAGAAAAAATTTTATTAACTACAGGAAGAAAACTTTGTGATATAAGCGATTTTGAAAAAAGAATAATGCAAGGCTTTAGGGCATACAGAATTCACTTAGGGAAAAAAAGAAGAAATAATTATCAAATAATATGTAATATCAGACAAGCGGCTGCAAATGTTAATAGAACAGTAGAAATATACTTGGATATACCATCAGATAGATTACGTATAGATTATGTTTATGATTTGCATGATGAATTTATATATTTGAAAAAAGGTGATATTTTTCAAATCGTTTGGGAGGAAAGGCTAGAAAACAAAAAGCATAAGTATACGAAAATAGGAATATACAATCTACATAAATATGAAAAACATATAAAAATAAATGATCGACTTTGGTTAAAAGATGGAAGTTATGAAGGTGTTGTTATAAAAAAAGAGTTAAATTCAATATGGATAAGATGCTCTACTGACGTTAAAATATCAGAAATGATAAATTGTTTGTGGCCAGACAGTAATTTGAACTATATGATTATTGACGATGTTGCAATTGATTTCCTTCATAGACTTAAAGAAACCGAATTTATACCGGATTATTTTATTTTATCATTTGTTCGAGACGAGAAGAATGTAGCGGAATGTAGAAATTTTCTTGAAAAATATTTTGATGATAATATTATAAAAATAGTAACAAAAATTGAAACAAAAGAAGCAACGAATAATTTGGAGAAAATACTAAAAGTTAGTGATAAAATAATGATAGGAAGAGGTGATTTAGCTCCTCAAATAGGATATAATGCATTGCCGTTATGGCAAAAAAAATTGTGAGTATGGCACATCAATTTAATGTACCGTGTATTATAGCTACTCAATTTTTAGAAGAATTAGCACAAAATGATAGAATATGTTCGCCAGAAATGAATGATATTTTTTGTACCATCCATCAGAAAATGGATTCCATTATGTTAGCGGGCGAAGGTGCGGCGAGTAAAAATTCAAGTAAGTGTATAGAAATATTAAGAGATTTAATAGGGTATGAAAGTGGAAAAGGAGACATAATTATGAGCACTGTTACAAAAAAAACAAAAATAATGGCAACAGCAGGCCCAACATTACAAAGAATAGAAGATTTTGAGAAGGCAATAAAAATGAATGTTAATGAATATAGAATTCATATGGGACTCCGTAATCGTGATTTCTATTCATATTTTAAAAATATCCGTGTGGCAGGAGAAAAAACAGGAAGAAAAGTTGAGGTATTATTAGATTTACCTTCGACTAGACCTAGAATTGAACAGATAAAAGAACGGATGATAGAGCCTGGAGAAAGTGTAAAGATATGCGATTCAAAAGTGTTTAAGGAGGATTTAAATGTTGATATCTTGCTGTCAAATTTTGAGGCAATTCGTATATATCTAAAGGAAGGAGAAAGAATCGTATTTAGAGATGGACAAGTAGTCTTGGAAATTGTAAGGATAGAAAATGAAATAGTAGAAGCAAAATGTATAGTTACCAATGCACTGTTAAAGAAAAATTGTTCATCAAATTTTCCAGACAGTTGTATTGATTATAATGTAATGGATGATGTTGATTTATGTGCATTAAAAAAGATAAAGAAAATGAATTTAAAACCCGATTGGATAGCAATGTCTTTTGCATCTTCTCAGGAGCAAGTAGAAGAAATCAAGAATGTATTGCAGAAAATATGGGGGAATGAGGATATTCGCATTATGGCGAAAATAGAAAATAGGAAAGGGTTAGAAAATATTGATGAAATAATTGAATGTGTTGATGGTATTATGGTTGCAAGAGGAGATTTGATTGTTAATATTAATCCAATATTTTTACCGAGAATACAATTAGAATTAGTTAATAAATGTAATTATAGTGGAAAAAAAGTTGTTGTTGCCACGCAATTTTTCGAACGATTTGCATTAACTGGTATTATAAATAGATCAGAGCTATCGGATGTTGCATTGGCATTTAGAGAGGGAAGTGATTCAATTATGCTAGCTATGGAATCTGGAAATAGCAAATATAATTTTGAATGTATAAAATATATTAATGACATTATAGAATGCGAATATCAAGCAATAAAGGAAGAATCGTTATGAAAAAGAATTTCAATATTTTATTAGTTGCACCATACTTTTTGGAAAAATGGAATAAGTTAGATCTGGTATGTAAGGAGAATTTAGCAATTTCTTCCTTGGCATCATTTTTAGATAGTAAGGGATTTAATGTATTTACTATAAATGCACAAATAGAAAGTGAAAATAATGAAACTGTTTTAGAGAAATATAAACATATTAATTTTGACATGATAGGGGTATCGTGCTCTCCTCAAAAATTGTATGAGTTGAGCAAAGATTTTATAATTAGAGCTAGAAAAATGTTCCCGAATACATTTATTGTAATGGGAGGTGTTTTTGCAACGTTAAGTTGTAAAGAGATTTTAAATGATATATTAGTATTAGATGCTATTTCACTTGGAGAAGGGGAATATTCTTTACTACAAATATGTGAGGCTCTTTTATCGAACGAAAGAGATTTGTCTAAAGTAGAGGGCATTGCATATAGAGGAGAAAACAATATTATTATTAATAATCCGAGGCGTATAGAAAAGCTTGACGATTTGCCATTTCCTGTAAGGAATCCGAAAGAGTTTGGGAGAAATGATGATGTTACGGCATATGTAATAGCCGGTAAAGGATGTTATGGAAATTGTAGTTATTGCTCAATTCAAAGTTGCTTTAATTATTATAATAGGATATGCAGAAGTGCAAAGAATGTAGTCGATGAAATCGAAATGTTAATAAATGAGTATGGAGTTACACATATACAATTTCATGATGATATTTTTTACAACTATAGTATAAGTAGTCAAGAGTGGCTAAAAAAATTTGTAGAAGAAATCCAGGAAAGAAAATTGAAATTTACTTTCCGCATATATTTAAGACCTAATGATATTCGTGAAAAAGAGATAAAGCAACTTAAAGAGATAGGTTTAAAAACTGTTTTTATAGGGGCGGAATCGGGTGTGCAACGAATATTAAAAGAAATGAATAAAAAAATTACACCACAACAAATTATTGATGGAATAGAAATATTAAAAAAATGTGAAATAGAAATAGATTTAGGGTTCATTACATTGGTACCTACCATGACATTCGAAGAATTGGAAGAAAATTATAATTTTCTTTATCGAATTGGGGACGATGTCTGTAGTGATGCTAACCTTCATAATAGACTAAATATTTATAATGGTTGTGAATATGAGAATATATTAAGAAGATTAAATCTTTTACTTCCAAAGGAAAAGTTTTGGGAAATCCATGCATATCGATTTATGGATAAAAATGTTCAAAAGTTTCATGATTATTTACAAGATATTAAGCAATATGCAAAAAAAACAAAAGTACTAGAAAATAAGATAGTTTTAAGAGCAGGAAATAATAGTGAAATAAGTCGAAGAATAAAAAAATATGGTGTTTCTCAATGGATGATTATAACAAAGACATTATTGCAATTTGTGAAAGAAAATAATTGTAAAATAAACGAAATATATAATATAATAGATGAATTTGAGCACCATTATGAAACGATACTGAAAGAATTGTAATAAAATATAACCGGAGTATACTATGAACGAAAAAGAAAATAGATTATGTTTTATCGCAGAAATAGGATGTAATCATTGTGGAAGCTTAAGTTTGGCCAAAAGAATGATTTATATTGCAAAATTTGTTTGCAAAGCAAATGCGGTTAAATTTCAAAAAAGAACAATACATATATGTTTAACAAAAGAAGAATATAATATGCCACATCCTGCATTTGAAAATTCATATGGAAAAACATATGGTGAGCATAGAGAATATTTAGAGTTTTCAATAGAAGAACATATGGAATTGAAAAAATATTGTGATGATCTTGAAATAGAATATGGTTGTTCAGTTTGGGACATACAAGCTGCAAAAGAGATAATCTCTATAAATCCTTCATTTATTAAAATTCCTTCAGCATGTAACAATGATAAAAGGTTATTAGATTATATTGCGGAAAATTATGAAGGTTCAATCCACATTTCATTAGGAATGCTACATAAAAGAGAAAAGGATAATTTGCTTAATTATATACAAAATAAAGGTTATAGTAAAAGAACTATTTTGTATCATTGTGTTTCGGGATATCCAGTTCCAATTGAAGAAACATGTTTATTGGAGATTGCTCTGTTAATGAAAGAAACGCAAAATTTATTTGAAGGAATAGGATTTTCAGGTCATCATGAAGGTGTAAAAATCGATACTGTTGCAATAGCTTTAGGAGCTAGATATATTGAAAGACACCTTACTTTAAGTCATTATTTAAAAGGGACAGATCACATAGCATCATTGGAACCAGAAGAATTTTTTATATTAGTAGAAAACGGTAATGAAATATTAAAAGCACTAATTAAGAAACCAAGTTCTATGATGAAAATTGAAGAAATACAGAGGAAAAAATTAAAATGGAATCGTTAAAAAAAGGGAAAATGGTAGCACTTCTGCCTATTCGTGCTGGAAGTAAAGGAATAAGGGACAAAAATATAAAAAAATTGGGGAAATATCCATTATTTATTCATGTATTGATAAATGCTTTGGCATGTACTTTAATTGAAAATGTTTATATTGCAAGTGACATAAATCAGGTTGAAAGAATTATTGAAAAAGAGTTGGCAATGTTTCCGGTTGGCTTAATGCAAAAAATTAAAGTGATAGAGCGCTCAATAGAAAGTTGTCGAGATAATGCAGCTACAGAAATTGTTATGCTAGAATTTGCTAAAAAATATGATTTTGAAAATATAATTTTATTACAAGCAACAAGTCCGCTTACTAATACAAGAGACATGGCAAAAGGGATAAAACATTTTTATGAGGAGAAGTTTGATTCTGTTTTATCTGTAACTACTAATAAAAAATTTATCTGGGGAGATTGTGAAAATCAATTTGAAATAGTAGAGCCAATAAATTATAATATCGATAAGCGCTTACCAAGGCAAGCATTAAATTTAGGATATGCTGAAAATGGAGCTTTTTATATTACATCAAAAAGAAATCTTTTAGAAAGTAAAAATCGATTATCTGGTAAAATTGGAATTAGTATTATGGATGATGTTACTAGTATTGAAATTGATGAATGGAGTGACTGGATAATGGTAGAAGCTCTTATTAATAATTATATGGGGTATCATGAAAAGATTAAGTTATTTGTTGTAGATTGTGATGGTGTATTATCTGATGGGAAAATATATATATCTAGTGAAAATATAACACAAAAGGCATATAGTGTGATTGACGGAGAAGGTATTGCGCTCTTACATGATTATGGAATAAAGATATTGGTGATTACCAAAGAAAAATCTGACATTGATGGTCTGAGATGTAAAAAACTTTGTATAGATGAAGTAAGTATTGGAATTCGAGATAAGTGGAGAGAATTAGAAAAAATATGTAAGCGAAAGTGTATAGATGTAAATAATGTTGCATATATGGGTGATGATATTAGCGACTTAATTGCAATGAAAAATGTTGGATTGAGTTTCGCACCTGCGAATGCCCAAGAAATAATAAAGGATAATGCAATGGTTTGTTTGGAACACGAAGGTGGAAACGGTGCAGTAAGAGAAGCTGTAAATTATATAATCAAAAATGGAATGTATTGATAAAGTAAGTGCTAAATATTCCTGCGGATTTTCTGATTTGTTGGTATCCGGTACAATTGTAGATGGAAGATATTTAGACTATTTCACTACAACTACAGAGGATAGGCTACGGCAGCTATTGCAAAGCCTGTGTTCCTATGGTGGAACATATCAGACTTATCAATGAATGCAAGACTGTAAAAAATTTGTGTTTATTCTGATAAGAAATAGATATGTAAGGATTTTTAGATGACTTTATACTTTTAAGGTTGTTGATTTGTTGTCGAAGTTTTTGATAGAATACATTGGCACTGTCGACAATCTTAAGAAATTCGGGTTGAAAGGCTACAGGAGTTCCCTGGCTCCACAGGAGCCTGCATCCCATGGCACGGAAGCACATTATGCCGGAAAAGATCTGACTTTCCGGTGCTATGAGCATGGTGTCTGCATGGCGATGCTTTGGCCGGTCAGACAGATCGGGATCGAATAGATCTTGAATGATGCATTCCCACAGAAGACCATCAAGGGGATGGAAAGGGGCATCGTTCTGCTTCTTTCCATGATTCACAGGGTTATTGAGCCAGAGAGCAAAAGGGAGTTCAGTTCCTGGACAGGCAGGTGGGACAAGCCGTCCACACCATATGAAGTTCCGTGCAGAGGACTTGTCTTCCCGTACCTTTTGGGAAGCGATAGATGGCATTACACAGGAGTAGGTCATCCTGGCAAGGGGAAAGATATCCGGCAACATTTGAAAGATCTGAGCGATTCCGCAATGTCCAGGATTTTTAAACGACTGCGTTTTCATGGAATCATTGAGCGAATGCCAGAACGTTATAAATATTTTACAATAGCTTATAGGAAAGAGGTCATTGTTGCCGGACTTGCTGTTAAAAATCTTGTGCTTATACCAGCATTGGCATAAGTATTTTTGCTATACAAAAATTTTGCCATTTTAAGTTGAAAATCGTTTATAAGTGGCCTAAAGATACGGTGTATTTCTCCGTACCTTTAGGATACTGCCTGTGGACAAAAAGGAATTGAAACTGGAATTGGCCGCACAGATGGTTCGTTCCGTAAGAACAGGCAGATAAAAACAGAACCATGAAACAGATTATTATGAGGCAAAAACATTCCGCTGAGGTCATCTTATGGGAATGTAATCGTTGATTATATTATGAATGAACGCCCGGGAAGTAAAGAGTACGACGTTGACAAGTGCCTATTTAAATAATTGGATCCATTATGCGTGGCATGTTCAAAGAGTTTGAACGGGTTTCAAACTCCGTTTCATATTTTTCAAACATGGTATTGTCAATCGAAAGAAAAACGGAAGCGTCTTTTAAACAATCCGGAACTATACACTGTGCATAATCGGCGGTGACAGTGCCTCATTGCTAGTGGCAAAAGGAGCTTCATTCAATGTATGGTAAAAACAGTTTAGGGACTTTCCGGTCAGCTTTGAGATCAGGTGTATCCAGACATAACGGATCGAGTGGAAATCCAGGATCAGTATGGAAATGATTACCAAAAATAGATTGTGCATGGTTGGACAGTGGCATCTTTATAATAATGCCCAAAAAGCTTGTTTAAAACAGAATATTTGCTGTATAATAAACGTGACATACAATCATCTCTTTCTTCATAGGATTTGTTGACGATTATACTACACAACAAAAAGAGATGATTGTATGTATTTTTTATCAAGAACTTTTGAAAATTTTCACCAGTTTACAACTTTTTGATTTTTAGAAAATAAAATACAAACTCGGTCTCTTTTGCGGTATAATTAAAGCGTCAAAACAAAAATCCATACGAAAAGAGATGAGTTTGTATCTACCGCTTATTATACCTTAAAGATTCCGTTTTTAACAGACTGTTTTTATATTTTCAAGATTATTTTTCATCTGCCTCCAGACCAACCGCCAGGAACCTGTTCCTGTTAGTCATTTCTATTTTGACCCTGGACATTTTCCGCTCGGTGCGGTTTGCCCACAGCCACGTGGTTTCCAAATTGTCCGATACTTCGCTTAATGCGTTTTACTATACACTGAAAACAGATGCCTGTGATCACTCTGTCTGGAATGATGTGACTGTGTCCAAAGCTGTCCGGGCTGTTCCCGGCTCTCTGGAAGAACAGCCGCTTTTTCTTTCCATTGATGATACTATGGTCGAAAAATCCGGTAAACATTTTGAACTTTGTTCTAAATTGTACGATCATGCCGCCCATAATGGCTCGAATTACCTCAATGGACACTGCATGGTCAGCCTTCTGCTCTCTTTTCCGGTATACCAGGATGGGAAAATTCTCTATCTCTCTGTTCCGGTAGGTTACCGGCTCTGGGATAAGGAAAAGAGCAAGCTTGCCCTGGCTGCCGAACTGGCATCGCAGGCAATGAAAACCATCGGCCCGGAACGCCAGGTAATCCTGTTGTGTGACAGCTGGTATCCCAAGGCGGAAGTGACCGCTCTTGTGGAACAGTTTGAAAACCTGGAAATGGTCTGCAATGCCAGGGTCGATACGGCTCTTTACGGATTTCCGCCTGCCAGGACTGGGAAAAGGGGCCGTCCCAGGAAGCGGGGGAACCGGATTCCATTGGATGGGATCGCCCTGGACGAACCGAAAAACGGGGACTGGCTGATTGGCATCATACCGGTCATCACGAACCTCTGGAAAGACAAAATGGTATATGCACTGGTGACTTCGCCCAAAAACGGGAAAGGGAGCCGCCGTCTGTTCTTATGCATGGCTGACCCGGGAAGCATTTCCTTTGACTGGGAGAACAGCGCCGACCAAACAATCTGTTCTTATGGGGCAGAAAATGTATTTTATCTGCCGTTGGCCTGGTATGGCCTGAGATGGAACATCGAGGTTTCTTATTATGAAGGAAAAACATTCTGGTCCATGGAGGAATACCGGATACGCAGCAGGGAGGGAATCGAACGGCTGGTGAATCTGATCAGCCTGTCATACAGCGCCATGACTCCGCTTCCCTACAGCGATGAAAGCTTTTCCGGGTATCAGTCTGCCAGCGCCCAGGAAACCCGATACGAAATTGGACAGCAAATCCAGGCAGAGATAATTTTATGCAGTTTCGGAAAATTTCTCGAAACCATTAAAAATTGTTCTATCCTGATAAAGGTTGTGGAAGACTACATCTTATCAGGTTTTAAAAAATTTCAAAAGTTGTAAACTGGTGGAAAATTTTGTAAAGTATTGCTTTTTAGGATAAAAAAGCATGATGTTGGGGTAAAAAACCTTGTTAAAAGTTACTATATTTCAAGCAGATTAAATTTTGAACCTTGAAATCTGCATATTTTGTTTTCGGGAACTTATCTTGGGAATTTTTATCCCTTGTGACTAAGGTATTCCTGCCCCTTTATTTACACGATTACTGGATTTGGCGCATAGTTTCCCAGACCCTTCCGGTAAGTGTAGAGCTTTCGGAGATTCAGTGCGCCGATTTTGAATCCAAAGAACAGTTTCCTTCGCAACCGTCCCCTTGGAAGTTTGTCTGTGCAGTAGTTTCTTCTAAGACTTGAAGGGTTTCCACACCATTGCGGAGTCTGGCGTAATCCACTCCCTCCACCCCGCTCATCATCCGCTGTGTTTTCACACGGTTGATCGTGGAAAGAGACAGTACGAACGCTGAAATGCGTTTCCCTTTATGCGCAGGGCATTCTTCCCTGTATGGGCAGTTCCCGCAGCAGTCAGAAGGAAATCCCACCCGTAGCTGCCCGTTTTTGTATGGCTTGCTGTAGGAGACGTGTTCGATTCCGCCCGGACAGACAAGGATCTTCCTGCCATCATCCGACAGCTTAAAATCAGTATAAAAGTTTGCCGCTTTTTTCCCGGCATATTTGTGGAAACGATACGGACATTTTTTGTCTCTGCAAGCTTCTAGTTGCCAGGTGTCGGATAAGCCCCGTTGGTCGCGATGGTTATCATTTCCGCAGATGGCTTCGTTTCCGTAAGCGTATCCGAGAGAAACTGACTGTCGCTATGGGTGTTCTGCTCGAACTGATAGTCCGTTATGACGGAGCCGTTTTCGCTAACGGACTCCTTCGGGTTTGCCACATAGCCCCGGTGCTCTTCCCCAGCTTTGCTACGGTAGGTTGCTTCCGGGTCTGACGGGTTCTGGAGGATGGACGAATGCATGGTCCCGTCCTCGTGCGTGGCGCGCCTCCTGCTGCCTTCCTCCCTGACCGTCTGCTCAGAAATGCAGCGGCTGAAGAGTTGGTACTCCTTCCAGTTATCGAAACGCCCGCCGCAGAAAGCAGAGAGTGCGTCGGCATCTGCCAAAAGCTGCAGGCTCCTTTACGTACAGTCGGAATTCCTGGAATAGTAGAAAACCTGGTTAAAGTCGTTATCGGCTGCATAGTGGAGCAGGCTTTCCGGAATCCCTTCCACAGATTCCTTTTTCAGGCGGATGACCAGATCTGCGATGCAAATGTAGAACAGCATCCGCGAATATTTTTTGCCTATGAATTTTCAAGGGCTTTCTGTTCCCTTGCCGTAAGAGAGAAAAGGGCGTCATTTAGTGTCATCTACTGTACAAGGTTTGTAAAAAGGACATCTTTCGTACCTCCGACCTGATATTTATATTTTACCATATCTGGGGTATGAAAGCTATCAGAGACAATAAAAAAATATGCGATTTTCAATATGCAGGCTGATTTGCAAAACAAGGGATTTTTATCCCCCCAACATTAAAGTATATATTTAGTGACAAGAACTAGTGATACAGCATATTGCCTCAATTGTTCCTTTTGGAGTTGGATATATTTTAGTAACTCAAACTTCCCACACCGTTTTGATGTGTTGAACCTTGAAAAATCAATACT
>CAOXUF010000023.1:11165-15264 GCA_948560485.1 uncultured Eubacterium sp. | reverse complement strand
GGGTGGTTGATATTTCGCTCGTTTCCGAGCTCAACAGGGTCACGACCCATAATAAGAAATTCCATAACAAGCATACGCTTATTACGGAATCTCCTCTTACATATCTTATTTTACTACCAGATTAATAATTCTTCCCGGCACATAGATTTCCTTAACAATATTTCCTGTTAATTTATCTGCGATTGCTTCTTTTCCTGCAGCAATTGCATCATCTTTTGAAATATCGGCTGATACTTCTACCACAGCCTTTGTCTTACCATTAACCTGTACCGGTATTTTAATTGTATCTTCTACCATCTTACTCTCATCATATGTCGGCCATTCTTCATATGCAATTGTATCTGTATGACCTAATACATTCCATATTTCTTCGCCGACATGAGGACAGATACATGAAAACATCTTAATAAAGTTCTCGGCATATTCTCTTGGACATTTTCCTGCTTTATAAACTTCATTGACAAATGTCATCATTTGGGCAATCGCTGTATTATATCCCAGTTCTTCAAAATCGTTTGTCACTTTCTTTACTGTCTGGTGGTAAACTTTTGTCAGTGTATCATCATTTTCATCTGTAATTTTTTCACCATCCGTAAAGAATGTCCAGACTCTCTTGATAAAACGATATGCTCCCTGTACGGCATCAGAATTCCAAGGTTTTGATACCTCAATCGGTCCCATAAACATTTCATACAATCTTAATGTATCTGCACCATACTCTTCTACAATATCACTTGGATTTACAACAAATTCAGGGAATCTCTTGCCCATCTTAATACCGTTTTCACCAAGAATCATTCCCTGATGCACTAACTTCTTAAATGGCTCTTTTACAGGTGAAAGACCTTCGTCATATAAAAATCTGTTCCAGATACGTGAATACATCAGATGACCTACAGCATGCTCCGGTCCACCTACATATAAATCTACCGGCAGCCAGTGTTTTAACAACTCCTGATTTGCAAATTCCTCTTCATTATCAGGGTCTATATATCTCATATAATACCATGAAGAACCGGCAGAACCCGGCATTGTTGCCGTTTCACGTACACCTTTTACTCCATTTTTATCATATTGCTTCCATTCCGTTGCATTTTCAAGAGGTGCTTTACCATTCTTTCCTTTATAATCATCCAATGGTGGCAGTATCAGTGGAAGTTCCTCATCCGGAAGAAAATATATCTCTCCATCTTCTTTATATACACATGGAACAGGTTCTCCCCAGTATCTCTGTCTTGCAAAAATCCATTCACGGAAATGGTAATTAACAGTCTCTTTCGCAACTCCCATATCTACTAATTTCTTTGTAATTGCAACCTTGGCTTCTTCAACGGTAAGACCTGTAAATTCTTCTGAATTCATCAACTTGCATCCCTTACCTAAATAATCCTGCTTCTCAAATGCCTGCTCTGATACATCTGCTCCCTCGATAACCTGAATCATGTCTATATTATGTGCAATAGCATATTCAAAGTCTCTCTGGTCATGACTAGGCACTGCCATAACAGCTCCTGTACCATAACTTGCAAGTACGAAATCACCAATAAACAATGGTACTTTCTTTCCATTGACCGGATTGATACAATAAATGCCTTCCAATCTACATCCCGATTTTGTCTTATTTAATTCTGTACGGTCAAAATCATTTTTCTTGGCGGTCTCATCAATATATGCCTGAACCTCTTCCTTATTTTCCACTCTGTCCATAAGGCTCTTAACGATTTCGCCATCCGGAGCCAGCACCATAAATGTAATACCATAAATCGTCTCGATACATGTAGTAAAGATAGAGAACTTACCGCCATCTACAATCTCAAATTCAACTTCTACACCGGTACTCTTTCCAATCCAGTTTCTCTGCATATCTTTTGTTGATTCCGGCCAGTCAATCTCTTCTAAACCTTCTAACAGTTTTTCTGCAAAAGCAGGCTGGTCTATTACCCACTGCTTCATATTCTTTCTTACAACAGGATATCCTCCACGCTCTGACTTTCCATCAATTACCTCATCATTAGAGAGAACTGTTCCCAGTTCTTCACACCAGTTTACAGGCATATCAATGTGCTTTGCATATCCTGCTTCATATAATTTTTTAAATATCCACTGTGTCCATTTATAAAATTTCGGATCAGAGGTTGCTATTACCTTTGACCAGTCGTAATCAAATCCCAACTCCTTCAACTGTTTTGAAAAAGTTTCAATATTTTCCTTTGTAAATCCTGCCGGGTGATTACCGGTAGTTACTGCATACTGTTCTGCCGGAAGACCAAAGGAATCATATCCCATCGGATGAAGTACATTGTATCCCTGCATTCTTTTCATACGTGACATAATGTCTGTTGCTGTATAACCTTCTGGATGTCCTGCATGAAGTCCTACCCCTGATGGATACGGAAACATATCAAGGGCATAGTATTTCGGCTTACTGAAATCCCAGACATCTGTCTTAAAAGTATCATTTTCCTGCCAATATTTCTGCCATTTCTTTTCAACTGTCTTATGATTATAAGGTGTTGCCATATTTTTTCCTCCTAAAAATGTAAACAAATTTATTTTCTCTTTTATTCTTCTGAAGATTTCTTTTTGGAAGTCTTCTTTTTTGCTTCTTTATCTTTTTTCTTTGTTGTTCTTTTCTTAGTTGACGGCTTTTTCTTTACTGTCGGTTTTTCTTTTTTCACAGTAGGTTTTTCTGTCGTCTCCTCTTCTTTTACTTTAATCTCGCAGTTGACCTGACAAGAACCTATATTGCCATAAGCATCTCTGACTTTCACCACAACCGGTGCCTTTTCGCCTTCACGCAATTGTTCTTTTTCTAAAGTTGACACCTGTGTATCAACAATTGGTTCATCTGCCCTAACACCTGATTTTACCATATCTATTATTTTTTTTACATTCTCTTCTGTATTAATATCATCAGGGCTGCTGCTTTTTACCTCCAGCGTATAAAGTGTTTTTGCACACCATACTTTTGGCGGAGTAGTATCTGTTACCTTGATTTTTTGTGAAATTTTGTATTTTGTTCCATCTTTTGCTTTGTACTTATAATTCACTGTATAAGTTCCTACTCTGGAATAATCAATCTCATTATACTTTAACCGTTTTGTAATTAACTTTCCTTTTGTTCCTAAAGCAATTAGATTTCCTAAATAATCAGGTTTATGACCTTTTTCTATAATAAGAGTACTAAGTCCCTTAACAACTGTGCCATTTTTAATCTTTTGATATGGATTATTTTTATCAGGGTCTGTAGGGTCCCAGCCGCAATATGGATATAAAGATACCACAGGCTCAGGAGATTTTGTCAGGACATCTTTCTTCTTACCTTTTAGAATAGAAACTTTCGTTCCTTCTTTACAATTATTATAAATCCATGCAGCATCTCCCGCAGACAATAAAATACTTTTTCCATAGGCCGGAGCTTTCCCCAATGAATTGTAAGATGGTTTAGAAAGCCGATAATCATATTTATCCTTATAAATAGAAGAATGAATCCATACTCCTTTACCAATAGATGTGTTATATTTGTGCCATCCCTGATAAATATCAAGCCATGAATATTTTTTACCTATTTGAAAATTGCCCTTTGGCAGTTCCTGTCCTAAACAACAGCGAAATACTTTTATCTGCTCTTTTGTTTTTTCATCTTTTGAATACTGAAAAATAATTAACGCATTCAATCTTTTATTTATCTCAATATAATATTTATCAGATTTCTCACTGCTTTTATTACTTTGTTGTTTTGCACTCTCACCATCAACTTTAGCTTTTTGGTCTGCATCCCTGTTGACCTTATTTTGAAAAAACATCAGACCACCAAAAATAATCCCTGCTACAAAAATTATCTCAATAACAGTAATTGCAATATTTTTTATTTTTTTACTCTTCATTATTCGCTTTATATCCAAAATCAATACCTCGATAAATCATGGAGCATACTTTATAGATTCTAACATCACATTTTTTCTATTAGAAATAGCCTTTCAATCCTAATAACCTATTATACAACATTATATCTTTTTTTCAAGAAAACCTTTTATCACAGCCCATCAATTTTATAATATTATTCTATTCTTTGCATTCATACTATCAAAATAAGGTG
>CAOXUF010000023.1:8256-11155 GCA_948560485.1 uncultured Eubacterium sp. | reverse complement strand
TGACATTTCACACCTTATTTTGACCAACTTATTTATTTCTTAATCTTAACTGATTTTATTTTACTCCATGCACCGCTCACTTTCTTTCCTGATGTAATTCTATATGCACGAATTTTAAAATAATACTTCTTTTTTTTCTTTAACTTGGTAATTACTTTCGAGTTTTTAGAAGACTTTACTTTCACAGTTTTCTTACTTTTGGTAAACTTCTTATTCGTTGCATAAATTATTTCATATCCGGATATATTTTTCACTTTTTTCCAAGTAAGTTTTACCTTTTTGCCTTTTACATTTTTACCTTTTACATTTTTCACACTTTTTAATGAAACTTTCGGTGTATTGTTTTCTTTCTGCCGATACACTCTCACATAATCAATATAGAAGTAATCCTCATATACCTTCTTTGTTGCAGTATCCGTAACTAACTTCCAATCTTTTTCTGAAACCGGACCTGCTGCATTGCCTCCGATATCACAGTTTAAGATAAAGAAGAATGGATGATCAAATTCACCTTTCCACATCTTCTCATAATCACTTCCTCTGTAATTACTTGGATCATATAAGCCTTTGTTTTTTCCATCTATCGTAAACTGAATATATTTATCTGTCCAAATGATACCATATGTATGAAAATCTTCTGCACATTCTTTTGGTGTTAATCCTGTAGAATAACTCTTACATCCATGTGACCAAGATTGATTATTCCAGTATTCACAGTGAAATGTCTGATGAACACCAGAAGACATAACCTGCATAATATCAATTTCACCATCATATGGCCATCCTCTGACATCACCAGTTCCATCACCCAGCATCCAACCAAAGGAGCATATTCCCTGTCCCTTCGCTGCCTTTGCTCTAATTTCTATTTTTCCGTACTTAAATGTTTTCTTATTCTTTGTGATAATTCTAGCAGATGTATAACGTTTTCTTCCATTTTCAATTGTTATTCTCGGAATAATGATGAGATTGTTTCCATCAAACTTAACATTATCTCCCGCTGTATATGTCTGGGTTTCCATACTTCCCCAACCTATAGGACTAGTTTCATAAGACCAGTTATCCATATTGAGTGATGTTTCGTTAAATTCATCACTCCAAATAAGCTCCCATGCATCAGGAGATGTATTTGCCAATACTTTAAAATCTCCTTTACCTGTCCAGATAATTGTTCCAAACATCACAACAATTGCAAATACTAATGCCATCATTTTTCTTAGTGTTTTCATAATGTACCTCCCATCCTATATAATAAATTATTTTATCATATATCAACTGCCAATACTACCTATCCCCCAAAATATATATCTTTCTAAAAAAATAAGAGCTCATTATTAAATATGAGACTCTCATTTTTCTATCAGTATCCTATCGTATGGCATCTTTCATACTCTTAACATATTCACCAACATAAGAAATACAATCCTTACCATACTCCGCAACAATTTTTACAATAGCGCTTCCCACAATTGCTCCATCTGCATACTGGCATACATCAGCTGCCTGCTCCGGTTTTGCTATTCCAAATCCAATCGCACATGGCACATCTGTTGCTTCTTTCACTAACTTTGTCATAGCTCCCAAATCTGTAGTAATATCCTGTCTCACTCCCGTAACGCCAAGAGATGAAACCACATATACAAACCCCTGTGCTGACTTTGCAATCTTTGTAATTCTTTCTTCGGAAGTCGGTGCAATTAGCGGTATCAAATCAATCCCTGCTTTATCACAGTATGGTGCCAGTTCTTCTCTCTCTTCAAAAGGACAGTCCGGAACAATCACACCGGAAATACCACATTCCACGCATCTTCCCATAAATTTTTCTGTTCCATATCTGAAAATTACATTTGCATAAGTCATAAATACCAGCGGAATCTTCACAATATCTTTTAATTCTTTTATTGTATCGAATAATTTGTCTGTAGTGCATCCTGCTGTTAATGCTCTCAAATCTGCGGCCTGAATGACCGGGCCTTCTGCAATTGGGTCTGAAAATGGAATTCCAATTTCAATAATATCTGCTCCATTTTTCTCAATTTCCAAAATCAACTTTTTTGTTGTCTCTAAATCAGGGTCTCCTCCTGTAATAAAGGCGATAAAAGCCTTTCCATTTTTAAACGCATCACTAACCTTACTCATAAATCTTCACTCCTCTATATCTTGCGATTGCAGCAACATCTTTATCTCCACGTCCTGAAACATTCACTACAATTATCTTATCTTTATCCAATGTTGGTGCATACTTCATTGCATATGCCAAAGCATGTGAACTCTCAATTGCCGGAATAATTCCTTCCACTCTTGATAAATATTCAAAAGCTTCTACAGCCTCCACATCTGTAATTGGAACATATTTTGCTCTTCCTGTATCATGAAGATTTGCATGTTCCGGTCCAATTCCCGGATAATCAAGTCCTGCGGAAATAGAATAAACCGGAGCAATCTGTCCATCTTCATTCTGGCAGAACAAAGATTTCATTCCATGGAAAATTCCTTCCGTTCCATTCGCAATAGTTGCCGCATTCTTTGGATTGTTAACTCCAAGACCTGCGGCCTCACATCCAATTAATTCTACTTCCTTATTTTCAATAAAATTATAAAATGCTCCCATAGCGTTAGAGCCACCGCCTACACAGGCAATCACCGCATCCGGCAGTCTTCCTTCTCTCTCTAACATCTGCTCTTTAATTTCCTTACTGATAACACTCTGAAAGTCGCGAACCATCATAGGAAAAGGATGCGGTCCCATAACAGACCCCAACACATAGAGTGTATCATCCATTCGGTTCGTCCACTCACGCATTGCCTCGTTTACTGCATCTTTTAATGTCATTGTTCCACTCGTGACAGCATGAACTTTCGCACCTAGCAACTCCATTAGATCGGAAGAGCGTCGTGT
>CAOXUF010000023.1:5167-8246 GCA_948560485.1 uncultured Eubacterium sp. | reverse complement strand
CGTTCACAGTCCTCTTTTCCCATATAGATTTCGCATTCCATATCCATCAGTGCAGCCGCTGTGGCAGTTGCCACACCATGCTGTCCAGCACCCGTTTCTGCAATCACTCTTGTTTTTCCCATTTTTTTTGCAAGAAGTGTCTGACCTAACACATTGTTAATTTTGTGGGAACCTGTATGATTTAAATCCTCTCTCTTCAAATAAATCTTTGCTCCGCCTAAATCTTTTGTCATCTTCTCTGCATAGTAGAGAAGTGAAGGTCTTCCCGCATAATTGTTAAATAACTCTTGAAGCTCCCTGTTAAATTCAGGATCATTTTTATAATATTCGTATGCTTCCTCCAACTCATTTACTGCAGTCATTAATGTTTCGGGAACATACTGACCGCCATGTATACCAAATCTTCCTTTGCTCATTTCTTTTTCCTCTCTCTTTACTTTAATCTCATTGTATATTTATATATCATTGCTGTTCTAGCATAATGCCTGATTAAACTCCCCGTAACTTCTGCAGCATTTCTTTTTTATTTTCTGCTTTCATAAATGTTTCACCAATTAGAACTCCATTTACTTTTGCTTTGCGAAGTCTGTTTATATCAGCATTCGTTTTTATTCCACTTTCTGCAATAAATAAAATATTGTCGGGTACCAGTTTTCTCAAACGTTCACTGTTTCCTATATCAACTGTAAACGTTTTTAAATCTCTGTTATTGACTCCTATCATTCTTGCTCCCGCTTCAACAGCTTTTTGAATCTCCTCTTCATCATGCGCCTCTACTAATGCGGACATTCCTAAATTATCGCATATTTCGATATATTTTTCCATAGTTTCTTTATCTAGCAGTGAACAAATAAGTAATACACAAGATGCTCCATGTATTTTCGCATCGTATATCATATATTCATCTATGATAAAGTCCTTTCGAATTAAAGGAACGGTTACATTCTCACTGATTTCTTTCAGATATTGCTTATCTCCTTTAAAATAATCCGGTTCAGTCAATACCGAAATACAGCTTGCTCCCGCCTCCTCATAATCTTTTGCAATCTGAACATAAGGAAATTCTTCAACAAGCATTCCTTTCGATGGTGATGCTCTTTTTACTTCACAGATAAAACTGATATCTCCTTCTGCAATAATCTTCTCAAAAGAAAAATCTCCCTTTTTCATTGCAAGTGCCTGCTTTTTTACCATTTCTAATTGGATTTGCTTTTTTTCTCTTTCAACTCTGTTTCTCGTCGAATCTGCTAATTTTGTCAAAATCATCATATTCCTCCGATTTAATTATTTGTAGCTTTGATATACTCTTCTAATTTTTCCATGGCTTTTCCACTATCAATTATCTCCTCTGCCATTTTAATTGCCTCTGCGTATGAAATTCCATCATAATAGATATAAATGCAGGCTGCGGAATTAAGAACAACTGCATTTCTTTTTGGACCGGTAATTTTACCAGACAAAATACCCTTTGTAATCTCTGCATTTTCTGTTCCGTCACCACCTTCAAGGTCTGACTTTTCACATAATTCAAATCCGTATTTTCTAGGGTCAATTTCATATTTTCTTGTCTCATCTTCTCTTATTTCACAAACCGTCGTCTTGGCACTGGCAGAAATTTCATCCATAACATCCTGACCATAAACTACCATTGTTCTTGTTGCTCCAAGTTTTCTAAGCACCTGTGCAATCGGATCAACTAAGGACTCATCATAGACACCTACGATATCCATTGTAGCTCTTGCCGGATTTGTCAATGGCCCCAATATATTGAATATTGTTCTTATTCCGAGTTCCTTTCTAACCGGTCCTACATATTTCATTGCCGTATGGTATTTTTGTGCAAAAAGAAATGTAAATCCTGTCTCATCCAATACCTGCTTTGCCCTTTCTGGTTCAATCGCAATGTTTGCTCCCATTGCCTCCAAAACATCAGCTGCACCTGACTTTGATGAAACACCACGATTTCCATGTTTTGCGACCTTTACACCAGCTGCCGTTGCAACAAAAGCAGATGTAGTTGATACATTAAATGTATTTGCTTTATCTCCACCTGTACCTACTATTTCCAGCAATTTATCATCATTTTTTAAAAGTATTCCCATCTCTCTCATGCCCTGTGCCGAGCCAGAGATTTCATCTATTGTTTCACCTTTCATTCTCAAAGCTACAAGATATGCGCTGATAAGTGTCTGTGAAACTTCACCGCTCATAATATCGTGCATACAATCTCTTGCTTCCTCAAATGTTAAATTCTGATTTTCTACTAATTTCGCTACTGCTTCTTTTATCATAATATGTCTCCATTCTATTTAATACATAAAAAATTCTTCACTATTTTTTTCCCTTCCGGTGTCAAGACTGATTCCGGATGAAACTGCAAACCATATATATCATACTCTTTATGCTTTACCGCCATAACCTCACTGTCCTGTGCATCAAGTGCAATAACACTTAACTCCTCCGGCATTGTATTCGGATTTGCTGATAATGAATGATATCTTGCTCCTTTAAAAGTTCTGCCTATACCTTTAAAAATAGGTGCATTCTCTAGTACCGTCATCTCACTTTGTTTTCCATGCATCAGTTTCTTCGCATAAGTTACTTGTGCACCAAACACCTCACAGATACTTTGATGCCCCAGACAAACGCCAAGTATTGGATATTTCCCTTTTAAGCTTCTTACTACCTCTTCGCAGATACCTGCATCTGAAGGTTTCCCAGGTCCCGGTGATAAAATAATGTGAGATGGATTTAGTTCTCGTATCTCATCTATGGTATATTCATCATTCCTAACAACGGTTACTTCCCCTTTTGTCAACTCTCCTACCAGTTGAACCAGGTTATAGGAAAAACTGTCATAATTATCAATTAACAATACCATTACTTATTCACCTCGTTTCCTCTCTTAACTGCATCTATGACAGCCCCTGCTTTATGAGCACATTCCATATATTCACTTTCCGGCACACTGTCTGCCACAATTCCGGCTCCCGCCTGAACATATACTTTGTCACCTTTCTTTACAGCAGTACGAATCGCAATACAGACATAGATCGGAAGAGCACACGTCTGAACTCCA
>CAOXUF010000023.1:723-5157 GCA_948560485.1 uncultured Eubacterium sp. | reverse complement strand
GCAATACAGACATCCAGATTTCCTGATAAATCAATATATCCGATAGCACCGCCATAAACCCCTCTCGGCTCTTTTTCTAATTCATCAATAATTTCGCATGCCCTGAATTTTGGTGCACCGGATAATGTACCTGCCGGAAGTAATGCTGACACTGTGTCACAGCTGTCTTTATCACTCCTTAACTTTCCACAAACGGTTGAAGCAATGTGCATGACTTTTGAAAATCGATGAATTTTCATATACTCTTCCACATATACACTTCCATACTCTGCGATTCTTCCAATGTCATTTCTCGCAAGGTCCACTAACATATTGTGTTCTGCCAGTTCTTTTTCATCTTTTAAAAGTCCTTCTTCTAATCCTCTATCCTCTTCATCTGTCTTTCCTCTTGGTCTTGTTCCAGCTACCGGAAAAGTTGTCAATTTCCCATCTACTAACTTAACCATCGTCTCTGGAGAAGCACCTGCTATCTGCATATCTTCTGACTGTATAAAATACATATACGGAGAAGGATTTGTCGTTCGAAGCACTCTGTATGCACTCATCAGGCTTCCTTTATAGTCCGCTTCAAATCTTCTGGATATAACTCCCTGAAAAATGTCTCCTTCTCTAATATAATTTTTAGTTTTCTCTACCATACTGCAATACTCTTCTTCTGAAGCATTGCATTGAAACTCTACATTCTCTGTGACTTCTGATTCCGGTATTTGACTATGGTCATGAATCAACGCAACCATTTTTTCTATTTCTAAAAGTGCTGAATTATAACCCTGTACCCCGTCTTTTGCTTTCATATTGGCTATCACCATAATCTTCTGTCTGAAATGATCAAAAGCAATTATTTTATCAAACAGCATCAAATGGTAATCATCTACATCACTTGTTTTCAGATTTAGCTTTGGTTCTGCATAACCAATCATTTCATATCCGAAATATCCAACAAATCCTCCTGTAAAAGTCGGCACGCCTTGAATCTTTGGAGATTTATATTTTTCTAACTGTTCTCTTAGTGCATCCATCGGGTCTGTCTGGGCAGTCGTTTCAATCTCTCCACTTTTTTGTGTTACTTTTCCATCTTTACAGGTAATATGAAGTACCGGCTCATATCCAAGAAATGAATATCTTGCCCATTTCTCTCCACCTTCTACACTTTCAAGCAGAAAGAAGTTCTTCCCAAAGGCTTCCATCTTTCTTAAAAGTGAAATCGGTGTTATGACATCTGCATATATTTCCCTACATATAGGAATCATGCTATAGTCATCTAAAAACTTTTCAATCTCTTCAAAACTTTGTGTGTTCATATGTCCTCCTTTACCTGATAAACACTCTAGTCAGCAAGCTGACTACTCTTTTCACTTGTTTAGAACAGTTCGATTCCGCTTCGCTTCATCTCACTTGAGCTGACCGCTCAACATTAATGAATAAAATAATACTATGTCTAGCAAGCTATCCTCGTATTATTTTATTCATTAATACTGTTCTAAACAGTAACAAAAAAAGCCTTTGTCCCCTAAAAAAGGGACAAAAGCTATAATAAACTTCTGCGGTGCCACCCAAATTAATGTATAACACATTCACTCATCGCATACCATCATATGCTAACCTCTTTAACGGTAGGTATCCGTCAGCGTCTACTTCTGAAATAGTTTCGAGCTGCCCTCCCGAGTCCATTCATTACTGTTCGTTTGTTGTCTCACACCACCCGACAACTCTCTGAAAAACATCCCATGTAATTACTTACTCTCGGTCAACGGTTTATCTAATCTTTAAATAGTTTAACTCGCTAAAGTGATAATGTCAACATTTTATTTTTTAATCTTTACTTTTTTTACTTTTGACCATTTACCATAAATCTTTTTCTTTCCATTTAACTTATAAGCACGTACCTTTACGTATAATGTCTTCTTATTTTTTAGTTTCTTTGATATAACTGTTACACTTGTCTTCTTGACAAACTTCTTAACAATTGCCTTTTTATTCTTCAAAGCATTCTTCTTTGTTTTGTAGATTGCCACCTGATACCCTTTAGCCCCACCTATCTTTTTCAACGAAAGTTTAACTTTCTTAGACACTTTCTTTTTCACTGTAATCTTCTTAATCTTAGCCTTTCCCGGAGCCTTTACTGATGTTGTTTCCGCCACTGGGTTATAATCACGCAAATCTGCCACTTCATCTGATAAGAGTACCCAGTCATAATCTAACTTATTTTGGCACATCTCCATATCCTTTATATTCACTTTTTCAAACAGTTCTTCTAATTTGATTTCCTTCTCTAGTTTTCCATTTCCCACATAAACATGCTCACCATCAAAATCATATTCCGAGCATATCACTGCGTTACTTCTCCCTTCTGGAAGATCTGAAGCATCTTCTAACGAATTTTTGATAAACACTTTTGATTTTTTTACAGAAAGTGTTCCGCCACAATAAATTCCAACCAGATTCGAATGAAGCGTCACTCCCTCAATTGATACGTTTATATTGCTGTCCCAGGCATAAATTAAATAATTTCCATTTTTAAGATTCAATGTACCATCTCCGGTTATATTTACATTAACATCACTCTTCTTCTCAAGACTGCTGACAAATATAGCTCCGTTTAAATAGCAACTGTGATCATATTTACTTGTACTCATTGTGTTATTTCCCTTTATAATAATATTTAGCGTCCGATCTCCCCTATATGTGATAAATCCGTCCCATGTAGGTCCGCCTCCAGATACAAAATTACAGTTTTCTAAAGTGACTGTATTGGTACTTTCATCATATTCAACCCCCGGAAGCATATGTGGATCATATGAAACCGCAAATTCTCCCATCAAACATATGCCATCTACATATAAACTCTCTGTCTCTTGATATCCCTGAGTCACATCATCACCGGCTTGTTCTCCATAAACCATAGTACTCATCATCAATATCATAATAAATTGTGTCAAACAAATTAATATTTTTTTCATATCCTGTTCCTCCTTCATATTTATCTTCTAATCTTTATTCTTGATACTTTTGACCATTTCCCCTGTTTCTTTCCATTCACTGCACGTACGCGTACATAATAAACTTTACCTTTTTTCAATTTTTTTATCTGATAACTTGTTTTTTTACATACCCGTACTTTTGCTTTTTTAAATCTCTTATTTGTAGCATATTGTATTTTATACTTTTTCGCATCTTTTACTTTTTGAAACTTTATGCTAACTGTTTTCTTTTTAACATTCTTTACTGATTTTATTTTTATCTTTGATAATTTAATAGGATACTTGAATTTAACTTCATTTACTTCTCCAGCGGAACTAACTGTTCCTGCATATTGATAACTAACTTTTGACAAATCAACCCACATAGCAACCCTTATTCCATTATAATACAGTGCATCTTCTTTTATTAATTTCCCCGTATTATCTATAGCATCACTATATGCTTTGCACCACGCATCTTTACTATCTTCTCCGTACTGAATATGATCACTTTTATATCCGTCAGACAATGTGAAATACGATCCAAAAGTTCCATAGGAAGCGTAGTTAATAGTTCCTGAAGCTTTGCCATAATCACTCAATCCACATAGCAAAGAATTCTGCGTTGTAAATCCATAATCATTTACCAACTCATGATAGGACAAAATAAACAATTTATCTACTGTTGTATCTTTTCCCTCTTTATATGTATAACCAGAAGTTACTTCACTGTCCAAAACAGCCTCCTGTTCATCCTCTGAGAATGCCATTTCATACATGGTATTGTTCATATATGTTCTTAATATGGAGTTGCTCCATATCAAATCCATTTGTTCTCCTCTATAATAGACTCCTATATCTGTATCGGTCGGTGGATAAACATTATGCTGATCTATAATCTTATCTGATAATAATAAGGCTTTATCTCCATCCATTTTTAATATTCTCCATTTAATAGGTTCATATCTAAAATAATGCTCACCGTTCCATGTTTTCCAATCATATCCATTATTATTATAAGGCAAACGATTAAAGTATTTCATTTCATCCATATGTGCTTCTTTGCAGAAAACTTCCTCTCCGCCTTTATTATAATATTTAACATAATATCCTATAACACATCCACCTGAATCACGTAAATAAGTTGTTTTACTTGTAATGCTGCTTCTATCGGTGATTTCTGTCTGTGGGTATGTTCCAAACCAGATACAATCCCATGTTGTTCTATGTTCTTTTATATCTGCTTTTACACTAATTGTATTCAATCCTAAAATCAACATAACACACCCAATTAAAATTTTCCGCTTCATCTTCTCTCCCTTTCTTAATCAACTTATAGAAAAGTTTTTCAGACATTAACTTTTTTATCAAAATAGTCATTTTTTTATTTTTACCTTTTTAACTTTTGACCATTTTCCGTAAATCTTTTTCTTTCCATTTAACTTATAAGCACGTACCTTTACGTATAATGTCT
>CAOXUF010000023.1:0-623 GCA_948560485.1 uncultured Eubacterium sp. | reverse complement strand
TAACTTTTGACCATTTTCCGTAAATCTTTTTCTTTCCATTTAACTTATAAGCACGGACTTTTACGTACAAGGACTTCTTGTTTTTAGTTTCTTTGATGTAACTGTCGCACGAGTCTTCCTGACAAACTTCTTAATTATTGCCTTTTTATTCTTCGCAGCATTCTTCTTTGTTTTGTAGATTGCCACCTGATACCCTTTAGCCCCACGAATTTTTTTCAGTAAAAGCTTAACTTTCTTCGCCGATTTCTTTTTTGCTGTGATACTCTTAATCTTAACCTTTCCCGGAGTCTTTACTGATGTTGTTTCCGGCACCGGGTTATAATCACGCAAATCTGCCACTTCATCTGATAAGAGTACCCAGTCATATTTTTTCTTTTTTTGATACATCTCCGTGCCCCTTATATTTACTTCTTCAAACATTTCATCTGAATCAATTTCCTTATTCAGTTTTCCATTTCCTGCATAAACATGCTCCCCCTCAAAATCATATTGCGAACATATCAGTTTAAAACTCTTTCCTATCTCAGACAAAGAAAACCATTCAGCAGAAGAATCTTTTATAAAAACTTTTGCTTTCTTTATAGCAAGAGTTCCACCACAATAAATTCCGGCAAAATTCGAAT
>CAOXUF010000022.1 GCA_948560485.1 uncultured Eubacterium sp. | reverse complement strand
GCCTTGGGATGGGTGATGGCACACCCATAACTAGCACTACAACCTAACAGAAATGCACTGGTTAGCCGATACACTTCGGCAGTTAGCTAGAATCCCCTACCCTTTAGGCATGGGGAGTGTCAATTTAAGTACTCAGCCTTTGGCTGATTCCATTATTCAAATGCTCTGATTCTATATGTTACATTCAATTTTTCGCATATTTTACGACATTCTTCCTCTTCTTCCTCTGTAATTGTCGTTTTTACAGTGGTAAGAACTACATTTGGAATATATTTCTTTGCTTCTTCTGCAAACTGAAGAGTTGCCTGATAGGCTTTATCTCCAAATTTACTCCTTACAATTTCATTGTACCGCTTTTCATTCGGTGTATTCAAACTGATAGATATTGTATCAATAAAACCTTTCATTTTTGGAATAATATTTTTTTCATGCAAAAGATTTCCATGTCCATTTGTATTCAGTCGTATCTTCTTTCCATAGGTCTTTTTTACAAACTCCGCCACCTCAAGCATATCCTCAAAGCGTTCTGTCGGTTCGCCAAATCCGCAAAAAACTACTTCTTCGTATTCATCAAGACAGAACTTTGCAAATTCATTTTTTACTTCTTCAACAGAGGGTTCCCGTTCCAACCATAGAGTAGAAGATTCTCCCACAGTTTCTTTTTCATTTCTAAGGCAAAATACACAACGACAGTCACATCTGTTTGTCATATTTACATACAGACCATTATGCACCTTATATAAGATTGTCATTCCCTTTGACATAATTTATTCCTCCAAATTAAAGATAATCATTTTTTATTCTACCACTTTTTTCTGGATTTGAAAACCTGTTTTTTTATTTATATGAATGAAGATATTGTGTAATTTACACAAAAATCACAATTTCCTATAAAAGAAGAAAGAGAGATTGCCTCATAAATGATTTGAATATCATTTATGAGGCAATCTCTTTTCCCTAAACCGTAGTAGAAAATCAGCCAAAATCAGTTATAAAACCAGCTGCTGAATTTCATATTTTCACAATACAGACTGTTTTACTGCCTGTATGAGTGTTTTATAAGATGAATTTCGTCTCTTATGAAGCCTGTAGGCTTCAATGTATTTATTATAACATTAATCCAGACGTGAAACAAGTGTTTTTTAGTATATTTTCATATTTTTTTACTGTTATTTTACCTTTTTTCGGTAAATTTTTTATTTTCTGTCCTGAATTTCCTGATATTCTCTGTCTTCCACCTCTGCTAAATAGGCTGGCCTTATAATTTTATCCCCGCTAATCAGCTCTTCCAGTCTGTGTGCGCTCCAGCCCGCAATACGTGCAATTGCAAAAATCGGTGTATATAATTCCAATGGAATATTCAACATACTGTATACAAATCCGCTATAAAAGTCTACATTTGCACTTACTCCTTTGTATATCTTTCTTCTCTCAGAAATCACCTGTGGCGCAAGACGTTCTATCTTGGAATAGAGTGCAAAATCCTCTTCTCTGTGCTTTTCTACTGCAAGCTTCTCCACAAATCCCTTAAAGACAAGTGCTCTTGGGTCTGATATGGAGTATACGGCATGCCCCATTCCATAAATCAGGCCTTTTCTGTCAAATGCTTCTTTATTCAGCAGTCTGACCAGATATGCCTTTATTTCCTCTTCATCATTTAAATCCGAAACATTCTCCTGAATATCCTTCATCATTTCTACAACCTTGATATTCGCCCCGCCATGCTTTGGCCCTTTTAAAGAACAGAGTGCTGCGGCTATCACAGAATAAGTATCTGCACCAGAGGATGTCACCACTCTTGTAGTAAAGGTTGAGTTGTTACCTCCGCCATGCTCCATATGCAACATCAATGCAATGTCAAGCACCCTGGCCTCAAGGTCTGTATACTGCATATCTGTTCTTAACATTCTTAGAATATTTTCCGCCATCGAAAGTCCCACATCCGGACGATGTATATAAAGATTACTGTCTAACCGGTAATGGCTGTATGCCTGATATCCGTATACCGCCAGCATAGGAAGTTGTCCAATTAACATAATACACTGTTTCAGAACATTCGCAAGACTTAAATCAGTTGCATATTTATCATAGGAAGCAAGAGTAAGCACACTTTTTGTCATGCTGCTCATAATATCAGAAGTTGGAGCCTTCATTACCACATCCCTGACAAAATTGTCTGGCAAAATTCTTAAATTTGACAAGACATCATCAAATTTTTCCAGTTCTGCATGATTTGGCAGATGTCCAAACAAAAGCAAAAATGCCGTCTCCTCAAATCCGAATCTTTTTTCTTTTACTACTCCTGCTACTAAGTCTCTTACATCATAGCCTCTGTATACAAGTTTTCCGTCACATGGAGTTTTTATGCCATTTTCTATCTTGTATGCATCAATCCTTGATATATGCGAAATACCTGCCAGTACACCGTTTCCGTTTTTGTCACGAAGACCTCTTTTTACGTTGTATTGGTCGTATAAATCAATATCAATTTTATAGATATCTTCATACTGATTTATCATTTTGGATGAATATTCTAAAACCTCTTTTTTATTTAACACTTTACACACTTCCTCTCGGTATATATAACTCTGGGCTATATTGTTTCATGGTAAACAGTTTCATTTTGAACTATTATAATATAAAGGAAGGGGTTTGTCAAGGTAAAGTAAAGATGGTCTTCTTTTACGAATTGCTGCACACAATTCCTTTCTCGCTATCCATTATCACATAAGCCCCGTTTTTCAAGATATGTGTCGCATGCTCGGCTCCGATAATCACAGGAATATCAAGTGTCAGCCCCACAATGGATGCATGTGAATCCGGCTTTCCGTTTTCTGTAATAATTCCCGAAGCCTCCTTTAACTGCTCCATCATGCTGTTATCTGTCTCTGAAACTACTACAATATCTCCTTGTTTAAAATAAGTTTTTAATTCCAGCGCATTTTTACATACACATAAATTTGCCTTTGCAGTCAACTTATTCACTCCGGTTCCCTTTATCAGAATATGTCCTGCAATATGCACTTTAATCATATTTGTGGTTCCGGGTACTCCAAGCGGAAGACCTGCTGTGATTACGGTTAAATCTCCCTGCTTTATAATTCCCTTTTTCATTGCCACATCTACCACATGGTCAAACAAATCGTCTGTATTATCCTGATTTTCAAGCTTTACCGGAATCACACCCCATGAAAGATTCAGATGTCTGCATACATACTCATTTGGACTGCCTCCGATAATTGGACAGGAAGGTCTGTATTTCGAAACCATTCTTGCAGTTCCACCAAGCTTTGTCACTGTGATAATTGCAGCGGCATTTAAATCAAGAGCTGTCGTACAGGTGGCATGAGAAATGGCATTTGTAATATTGCCCTTTACAAAATATTTTCCATTTTCAAACTTTTCCTTATAGTTAATATCCTGTTCTGTTCGAACGGCAATTCTCACCATAGTCTTTAAAGCCTCTACCGGATATTGTCCGGCAGCAGTTTCTCCGGAAAGCATAATAGCACTTGTTCCATCATAAATCGCATTTGCCACATCTGTTGCCTCAGCTCGTGTAGGACGTGGATTTTTCATCATGGAGTCAAGCATCTGTGTAGCAGTAATTACCTGCTTTCCAGCCTCTCTTGCCTTTTTTATAATTTCCTTCTGGATAACCGGAACATCTTCTAATGGTATTTCCACGCCCATATCGCCTCTTGCAATCATAATACCATCTGAAACCCGAATAATTTCCTCAATATTATTCACGCCCTGCATATTTTCAATTTTTGCAATAATATTCATGGTCTTGCATTTCTTTTCCTGAAAAATCTTTCTTATCTCAAGAATATCCTCTGCTGTTCTGGTAAAAGATGCCGCCACAAAATCAAATCCATTTTCGATTCCAAAAGTAATATCATCATAATCCTTCTGACTGATAAATGGCATGGTAAGCTCCACGCCCGGCACATTCACGCCCTTGTGGTCGGTAACTTCTCCCTCGTTCAGCACCTTACAGACAATATCCGTATCGGAAATATTTTGTATCTCAAGCTCAATCAGTCCATCATCAATTAAAATATGAACTCCTTTTTTTACATCATGCACCAGATTTTTATAACTGATGGAAACCTGATGCTCATCTCCTTCTACTTCTTTTGTTGTAAATGTAAATAACTGGCCTTTCTTAAGAAAAATTTTATGATTTTTAAAATTTCCAATACGAATTTCAGGCCCTCTTGTATCCAGAAGCGTTGCAACCGGCAAATCAAGACGTTCCCTCAATTCCTCTATTTTTCTTAAGTTTTCAAGATGACGGCTGTAATCCTGATGTGAAAAATTAAATCTGGCAACATCCATACCCTCTAACATCAATTGTTTCATAATGTTAATATCCTGTGTTGCCGGACCAAGAGTACATATAATTTTTGTTTTTCTCATATTTTCACTTTGGAGCTAAAAAGCTCTTCTACTCCTTTCATTTATTTTATAATACTCTTATCATAACATTGATTACCTGTCTTAATCAAGAAAAACTTTGGAAAAAAATGCCAGCTTCGCATTTATTCTAATTTTTTATGATATATTTTGTTCACTCTCTATCTTCATTATAAAATTATCAATCAATCTTGTCTTCCCTATATAGACAGCAACTGCCACTAATATTTCACCTTTTATTTCTTCTATGCTTTCAAGTGTCTGAAAATCAACGATTTCCACATAATCAATTTTTGCAAGAGGCATGGTTTCTATTATCTGTATAATCATCTGTTTGATTTGGGAACTTCTTCGCTCTCCGTTTTCAATCTGCTCTTTTCCTTTTTGAAGTGCTTGATTTAAAATAACGGCCTGTTTTCGTTCCTCTTCATTCAGATAAGTATTTCTGGAGCTTTTTGCCAAACCATCCTCCTCGCGAATAATTGGACAGCCTACAATCTTAATATCAAAATTCAAATCCTCTACCATATGTTTGATAACAGCAAGCTGCTGTGCATCTTTTTGTCCAAAATAGGCTCTGTCAGGCTGTACAATATGAAAGAGCTTGGAAACAACTGTACATACACCGCTAAAGTGTGTTGGTCTGGTTTTGCCACACAATCCCTGTGTCAATGTGCGCATATCCACATAAGTAGAGTAATTTTGATGATACATTTCTGACGGTTCTGGATGAAACACAAGTGCTGCACCTGCCTCTTGACAGAGCGCTGCATCTCTGTCCAAATCTCTGGGATAGGTTTCCAAGTCCTCTCCAGGAGCAAATTGTGTGGGATTTACAAATACACTGACCACTACTTTATCATTTTCCTTTACTGCCGCATCAATCAGACTTTTATGTCCCTCATGAAGATAACCCATAGTAGGCACCAGTCCTACTGTCAGCCCCTGTTTTTTCCATTCCTTTATCTGTTCTCTTACTTCGTTTATTGTTGATATGATATTCATAGCTTTTCTACCTTTCCTGATAGTATTGTGAAAATATTATTTTCCATATATTTTTTCTATTTCTTTAATATAATTTTTCTATTATCTCATCAGAAATTACGTATTCCTGTTCTTTTGCCGGAAATACACCTGAATGAACTTCATTTTTATATTCTTTAAATGCTTCTTTCATGATTTCACCTACATTTGCGTATTTTTTTACAAATTTCGGGGTAAAATCAGAAAACATTCCCAATAAATCCTGATAAACCAATATCTGCCCGTCACATTGATTTCCTGCACCGATTCCGATGGTTGGAATTGTCAGTTCCTTTGTGATAAGAGCAGCAAGCTTTGATGGAACACACTCCAGAACCACCGCAAATGCGCCGGCCTTTTCCACTGCCCTAGCATCTTCTAAAAGTTTTTTTGCAGCTTCTTCGGTTTTTCCCTGTACTCTGTGGCCACCAAATGCATGAATTGACTGAGGCGTCAAACCAAGATGAGCCATTACTGGTATTCCTGCATTTGTAATTGCCTGAATCTGCGGACATACAGTTTTTCCACCTTCAAGCTTTACTGCGCCGGCTCGCCCTTCTTTCATAAGTCTTCCGGCATTGACAAGGGCATCGTATATAGAGGTTTGATATGACATAAATGGCATATCAATTACTACTAATGCATTTTTAGCTCCTCTGGACACTGCCGCACCATGATGAATCATATCTTCCATAGTGACAGATATGGTATCTTCATAGCCTAGCACTACATTTCCGAGTGAATCTCCTACCAGAATACTGTCTATACCGGATTCATCCATAAGCTTGGCGATAGAATAGTCATAGGCGGTAAGCATAGTAATTTTTTCGTTATTTAATTTTGCATTTTTAAAGGTAAGTACTGAAGTTTTTTGTGACATGATAAAATCCTCCTGAAATTTTTAAATTATTTTTCGAGGAAATTTTTGAATCATAAAAAATACTGTACCAAGTGAATTTCTTCTAAAAGTCGCCTCCTCGTAGACGCTTTTCTGGTTGATGCAGTATAGTGATAAGCTCTGACAGAGCCGGTGTAAAAAGATACATTTGATGTAAAAAAGATACATTTTCTGTACAGGCAGAATAATGCTCGGTTAGATAGTAACATATTTTATGAAGGTTTTCAACAGAATTTTTAACTAAGCGATTTCATTTCCTTCCTGCTTCAATTCCTAGCAGGATATGCACTGCAATAACACTGTTGTTATGGACATTATTGTCACTGATATATGATTTAAATTACCATAACATTATCGACATTTTATTTGTATTCCACTTAAATTTTATGTTATTCATATTTAAGTTACATTTTTATTACCAACGTGAATCAAGGGGATTTTTGTAATTTTTTAGTAAAGTTAAAAAAGAAGATCATATTTTCTATACAAGCCATATCAAATACTCTTTACCGCGTACTAAAAAGCGGCTGGAAACATCCGGTACAAGCTTAATATTCCCAACCGCTAATACACATGAATTACCGACAAAACTTATGTTACTAATTCATACTTCTACTTCCTTATTAAAAATATTCCTTCATATTTACAGAAATTTTTTATAATTTTTTGTGTTGTAATTCAATTACAGGATTTACATATATTTCTTCATTTCGCGTTGCAGGCCATTCATCTTTGTATGAGAGGCTAAATTGTTGAAAAAACTCGATTGCATATTTTCTTTTAAGGATATCATGTTGTTTTTGATTATAATAATTGCATAAACAGCTATAACATGCTGTATCAGCTTCCTCTCCTCCACATTCACAATTACTTACAATATAAAAAGCCTCCTTTAACATATTTACAAATACTGTTGGCTCAATTAATTTTCTAACATATCCAGCACCACCTGGAGTATTATCAAATAATACAAAACCAAAATTTCCTAGGACATTATCGTTCTCATGATACCACTGTAAACATCCTGATAATTCGTTTCTATCAATATTCATAGTTCTGCTTAACCCTTCAAGCATAGAATAAAGAATTGTCCACGCCTCTTCTGGTTTGTAAATTTCACAATCAAGAAATTTTAGCAAAACAACATCCGTCTGTAACTCATGCCCAAGCGCATAGGAAACCAATTTATCAGATCCACATTTATAACCATTTGGATTGTTATGCTTATATTCTATAATCTTGTCTGTACCTTTTTCATCAATTATTCCATATCCACAAATTTCACAAATATAAAATGATGATTTGTTTAAAACTGCAAGTAAGTCCATTTTACTGTTTCCAAACAATATTTGATGTCCACAAATATTATACTCATGAAATTCAATTTTATTTTCATCCCCTATATAAGACACAGAACCTTTATATGTTCTCTCTGGTTTATTAAGTCCTACAGGCTTCATCCCTTCTGTATCCATTTGAAATCCAAACTTAGGAATTATATATTGGTGTCCCTTGCCATTTAGTTCTTTCCCACAGCGACATTTTTTTATACTGCATATTGACAAAGTTCTATTTAATGTCAAGCATTCTGGACACTCAGCATAATTATATTTGGGCCATTCATATCCGGGTAATTTTCTTACATACCTGCTTTTAATAAGATTACCATCAGCAACTACCTCTGATTCTGGAGCATACTCTGATATGGCAGAAAAAAGATCTCTGTTTAATCGTAACATACTATTAGCGCTATTAATTCCAATTCCTTGCAATTCTACAGTATCAACTGGAAATCCATATTTAGGTATCAAATTATTCTTTGATAAAAATTCTATAATCCGCTGATCCTTAATAGTTCGTATGGAACGTGTAATTTTATCTACTCCATTTTTATTTTTTTCTATTAGTTCAATTTTTGCTTTTTCTAATGCTGTTATATCATCATTATATTTATCAATAACTAAATTACAATAACCCTTTGCCGCCTCATCTTCGTTAAATAAAAGTGACACCCAAGAATATTCTTTAATTCCAAAAAAATTTTGTAAATCTTTAGGAACAACATTTAATAAATAATTACACAAATTTTCTGGATGCATATTTAAAAACTCATGCAGCTTTTTAAAACCACCACATTCGATAAATTCCCCAATTGTTTCTTTGTATAATTCTTGATAAATTTTCCAGAAAAATGAAAAGGCTGATGCAAAAATATGTCTTAATACTATCTTGTCATTACTCACATTAAAGAATGGAGGATTAATACTTCCCTTAATCATGGAAACCGGATTTTTATAATAATTCAAATCGTGGGAACTATTAGGACAAAATGTAATAGCATACGCAGCCGCCTTCAAACTTCGACCTGCCCGACCCGCCCTTTGCGCATAATTTGCAGGAGATGGTGGCATATTACGCATAAATACTGTTTCTAAAGAACCAACATCTACTCCCATTTCAAATGTTGTTGAACAACTAAGAACATTTATCTTTTTCTCTTTAAATTCTTTCTGATATTCATATGCCCTGTCACTTGATAGTTGTGCAGTATGTTCATGCACAGACATTGGTGAAATATTAAGATTTGTAAACAAATTATAGTAATGATTCTCCTTGAGGGCAGATATATAGTCGTATTCTTCAAGATGACCATTACATTTTGGATTATCACATACCTTTCTGATGCTATATGGTGTTATATTTTTACATTCAGAACAAATAAATAATTTTTTTACAGCTTTGGCCTTTATTTTTTTGCTATTTAATACATATGCTTTTCCTTTTCTAAATGACTGCAGTAATACATATTCCTTATTTTCCATATATCTCCAAACACTTGTCAATAATTTTCTGGCTGTATCTTCGTCTCCATTTAGCACTTTAGTAACATATTTTAAACGTTTATTGGTTTTACCTTCTTCTGGACACCAGCCTTCAATATGTGATAAGCCAGCAGAAACCTGTTCATATCCTTTTTGAAATCCTGTTACTGTAAATTTCTCAATATCTGCCTTGGTTAATGATATCTCTATACTTAATGCAGCATCTTTCATCATTGATTTGGTTAAATTTTTAAATAGTATAGTTGTTTCTTCTGCAGATAATCCAATATTTTTGGGGGATGGAACAGTAAAATCTACTTCAAACATCATAATACCTGTTTTCATTAACGAATTTCTAGCTTTAAAATTAGAAATTTCTTTTAATGTATGAATCCATGCTTCTTTAATAATGGTATCTTCACTCTCTTTTGGGAAAAGCTGATACTTCTGAAATTTTGCTTCTAATAATGATATAAAATAATTTAAACTGATTCCATTATTCACTTGTTCTTTGTTCTCATCTACAATTTCTTTAATAATACGTTTTATAAGGCTGTCTTGATATGTATTCTGCAAATATGTTGCAAAAAAAGCCGCAGTTTGCCTATTATCTGAAAAAGCTAAGAACTGTTTTACCAAACTATCTTTATGATCAACAATCTGTTCTCCATCTTCTCCAAAAAAATCATCTTCAATAGTTGTAATTTCTATATGATGTTCTTCCCCTGGTAATTCATTATATAACGCCGTTGCAATAACAGCTGTTGCTGCTTCAGTACCCAAAAAATAAGGACGCAAAATACTTCTCTGACCATTAATACTATGACAACAGGGACAACTGTGAAGTTTTTCTCCTCTTTTTTTAATTTTTATCAATTTATTAATATACTTTGTACCATGACCACACTGCAATCCATTAACAGAAGTTGCATGTTTTATCGCTCCACATTTTGAACAAATCTGGTATGAATTTTCATCACTATCATCATCTTCATCAAAATCACCATTCAGTAAATACACCTCTGGATTATAATCATCATTAAATTTTGATTTTTGTACCAGATATCCTTCTATTTCTTCTCCTGTAATATAAAGCGCATTGCAATTATTACAAAAAGAAATCTCGAATACTTTATACCCGATATCTGATTCATCATACGGTTTTTCCTTATATGTTTCCATACGGTTTACAAATAGTTTATTTGATGGATTAAGCGTTACATATACACCCTCTATTCCTCGTAAGAACATATGATATTTTGCTTCAAACAGCCTCTCGTTATCTTTTAAAGCATTAGATGCTACGGCAATAAAATCTGTTAAATCATCTACGGTAATTTGCAATTCAGATGCCACCTCAGTTACTGTTTTTATTTGATTAAATAATACTTTACGAACATCAAAATAAAAACTATCATGAAGAACTATATCAAATAATATTTCTGATAATTCTTTATTATCATTAATTTCTAACCCATATTTCTTAATAACCTCTATTATTTTGGAATCAATATAATGATCTCGAATCATAGCAGCCAGTTTTCTATATAATTCAAAGTCAATTTTTGTTACATTATGTTCTGGCTTAGCTTCAACTGTATGAGAACGTATTATACCTGAACTTTCAAATTTTGCCGTACATAGTGCTTCACCAAAATGTATTATTTCATTATTTAATTTTTCATCACCCAAAGTGGCACTAGTAAGAATAAATTTAATATCATCTCTTTTAAGCATAGCTTTCACTCTCTTAACAAGAGAAGCAACTTCTATTCCTTTTGAACCATTATACGAATGTGCTTCATCAAAAATTATATATTGCCATTTTTTAGAATTCTCTTCACTAAAGATAATATTATCTCCTGGACGAAGCAACATATACTCTAACATAGCATAGTTTGTAATTAAAATATTAGGTGGTGTCGCCCGCATTTGTTCTCTGCTTATAAGCTCATTGTCACAAAGCGGATTAATTGAAATATCCTCTACCTCCTCATATTTTTGCTTTGCTTCTTTAAATGTTTCTTTTGTTTCTCCTGTAAATCGTCCAAAAGTGATTTTTGGCTCGCCTTCCATACCTGCTAATAATTCTCTTAATCTACGAATCTGATCATTAACTAATGCATTCATGGGATATATTATTAATGTTCTTACCCCCGGACCAAGAGTTCCTGTTTCTTTTTCTTTCAGCAATTGGTTAATAACAGGAATCAAGAAAGATTCCGTTTTACCAGAGCCAGTGCCGGTAGTGACAATCAAATTTTTTCCCTCAACAGATTTCCTAACCGCATCTTCTTGATGTCGATATAGATTACGCTCAGGATGAAAACCTTGAATATTCAGTATGTCTTTTGAAACTAATCCTTCGTTCGCTAACTCTTTCAAAGAACTTCCCTTTTCATAAGGATCTGACATACTTAAATATGGTCCTACCGCTATAGCACCTTCCTTTTCCAATGCTTCTTTTAATTGAACATTGTACTTTTCATTATTTGTACTGAATGTTGTCAACATATATCTTCTATAAAAATCTACTATTTTTTTAGAACTCTCCGATGGTCTAAACAACATTATCTTGTCCTCCTTAGTTTTTCTCTATCAAATATAAATTCTGTTATCTCTGAATCCAATAAGATAAATCGGGATATATCTTGCACTGTATCTAATAATGTATTATCACAACTAATAATCATATTTCTTTCTACATCATAATATGGATCCATCCATATTTCTTCATTGTAGGAAAACAGCTGCATAGTAGCCCTAATTTCTTCATCTATCTGATGTAATTTTATACGTATTCTTCCAAATTTTTTTAAAGTGTCTTTATTAAGTTTTTTTCCTTCTTTCTTCATAGACTTCATATAACCAAAATATGTATTTTCAGCTTTTTTTTCCGTAAAATATATGAGATATTCATATTCTAATGGAAGTATCTCTTCATCACATACAAGTGTTTTTACTATCAACCTGCAATTAGTGATATCATCAATATCAATAGCCCCAACACCTTTCTTAATTTTTAATGAAGTTTTTACTTCAAAACCAAACTCATCAGATTCTACCATTGTTGGATATAAATCATAATATCCCTCTTTGGTTAATTCAGGAAATATGTTTTTTCCTTCATGACACTCTTTATGATTAATTACAATATTATTTGTTTGATAGTCCTTTACTGTTAAATAAAGTATTGCCGATCCCTTTAAATTAACAGTTATATATACTCCTTCTTTTTTTGAATATTCTAATTCAAAAAATGGTTCCACTAATAAATTCCTTAAAATTGGAGGTAATGGGACTTTTCTTTTTTTATTGTCAATATAACATATAGATATATACTGATATTTTTTCTTATACTTGTCTTTGATATTTCTAATAAATTCAGAAATATTTATTCGAAATAAACCAGCTTCTAATTGCTCCCCTTCTAAAATATATTCTTTATTTTTTTCACAATAAGCTCCTGCTGAAATTGCACTTGGAATCTTTACATAAAGGATTTCTTTTAAATCCCTGTACCATAAATACTCCGGTTTATCAATTCTCATTTCTTGTAATGAAAATCCATACATAAATACTTTTAATGGCATGCTTAATGTAAATACTTCATCTATATAAAAATCAAATGTTACCTCTTCCATTTCAGATGACAATGGAATAGTATATATTGTACTAAAATTTTCCTCAGTATCTAATAATATCCAATTTTTGGGAATATTCCTAAGTTCTGTATTATAATGAATAATTGTAAATTCAGCATATTTATCATACATAAATCTTGCTTTATTAAACTTGCAATTAAATTTTTTCAATGCTAAATATTCACAAAGAAGTTTGTTTTGCTCGCCAGGGATGTCTAACTTTATAATAAAATATCCCTGAGCTTGACCCAATACATCTTCTAATGCTATAGTTATAGCAACCTTAGTTTTATCTTCCGGCCAAATATAACATGTTTTTTCATATATATTCAATAACATATATGATCTATCATTCACTATTAAAGAAGTTCCATCCATTTTCGCCTTTGGAACTACAAAAGAAATTGTTGGATGAAAAAAGGATGTTAAAACTTCTTTATTACTTTTTGTAATAGTATACTTTTCAATAACAGAATCAAATATTGGTTCAATAGAAAATTCACCAAGTATAGATAAAGGGTGTTTATCCACATAACAAATACTCTCTTTTCTAACCATTACAGAATAATAATCCCAAAATTTACAACCATCATATATATCTATTACATCATTCTCATTATCCCAAATAATATGTGATGTCTTTTTAGTAAGTAAATAATTATGACCTTGAGTAAACTTATCAATATTATTCCACTTTTTATCAAATATGCGATATGAACTTTCTACAATTTTATAATTCTTTTCAATTATGGATTTTATACTAATATCAATTCTCGAAAAAATATCTGGTATTTGAATTGTTATTGGCTCTGAAATAAATATACCAAAAGATGTATACAATTCTAATTCTTTAATCTTTTTATATCCATTTATTGTAATTTCAACAAAAGCCTTTCCATTACAATCATCATTTCGAAATTTTTGCGCCGGAATTATTAAAAACGCTCTTTCATTTTCATCATCCACATGAATATATGGTCTATGACTAACGATGATTCTTTCATTTCCTCTATTTCTTTTAACTTCATTTTTCTCATTTTCACATTTTCTAAGCCAATTCACAAATGCTTTTTCATACCTATTTGTTATAATGTCTGGAATTTCTCCTTCATAAAAATATCTATCAATCATTTCTAAAACAGGAAAAAACATTTTTTGTAAATTTTCTGATGTACATTGAGCAAATACAGCTCTTGTAGATCTTAATAATTTATATGTTTTCGTAGCTTTAATTCCATTTTCTTCTGATATAATTGTATCATTATTGTTTCTAAGTGTTTCTTCCATAAAACTTGATAAGTCTTCTAAATCTTCCAAGATATCGTCCTGTAATTGTCTAAATAAGTTATTTTCATAATACGCATATGCAAAGTCAAAAAAACCATACATATAAGAATCCATAACAAAAGCATGGGCTTTGATATTTTCTACATACATAGACATATTACCACCTTCTTTATTTAACTCAAAAAGATGATATTCTCTAATGGTTTTCAAAAAAATTTGCCCTATATAATTTTGTTTCGCAACAGAAATATCCATTTCAATTTGTTCGTTAAATATCTTCCAGTACTTTCCATTTTTAAAATGACGCATTGCAATTTGAACCATAGTCAATGCCAAAATTATATCGGGTTTTGGCAAAATCTGCATAAACAAATGATTTATTTTCCAATTTGCATTTTCAATAAGTTCTTGATACATATCATCCGATACTTGTATTTGACCAAGTAATATAAAGCCATTATCCTTAATTATTGATTCTATTTCAGATACATTAATAAACTTCATAAAGTCATTTCCTTCTCGTATATTATTCAATTATCTTCCTAAAGTTATCTTTTCAATGTCAAAAATGACAATCCCAATTTCCAATTGCTTTTATTCTTACAACTAATGCATGATATTTTGAAGACGAAGGGGAGTATTTTGTGTCACTGACTGTATATGATATTTGAAAGAAAGTAACTCTAATTTTGTACAATATAATGTTGTATCTATACTTACACCATTATTTAATTTGAGTACTTTACTAAACCAATACCCTGGTCTTCCTATTATAGTATTTCATTCTCGTCAAATCTTCCTAAATGATCCGTTCCAGTTATTACTATATTCAATGTATAAATAACAATTAAAATGAGCATATTCACCAGATTTTATATATTGCGATCTCATTATCCCATTAACAGGACCATCACTCCTAATGTATCCAGCAACATTATTAATCAAAGTAAAATTACTATCTGAACCATATGCCATCATTCCATTTTCATCACTATACAGAACTGGAGTATTATAACAATATATTAAGTACATTTTTTATGATAATGCTTGTATCCCTTAAAAAAAATTTTTATAAAATTATGATAATTACCTATTTTTATTTTCAGGTATAGAAATAACCATGATATATTAACATAAAATAAGTTTATAATCTTTTATTTTTATATATAACAAATACTCCACACAAACCAATAAGCACCCCAAATCCAAAATATGCTAAAATCTCATTATTATCTAATTTCTGAAGCTCTTCTAACTCTTTCTCTACCTGTAATAATTTCCACACAAATCTGTTCCTTTTTTCTTCTGCCGTATACAACCCACTTTCATTTACTTCTTTTGCATAACTATCATATAATTGTGCATATTCCTTTTCGG
>CAOXUF010000021.1:7476-15571 GCA_948560485.1 uncultured Eubacterium sp. | reverse complement strand
AATCAATTTTCTGCTGTTGAATGTATTCAGCATATCTGGTCTTTTCATCTTGTGTTTTCCGCATAATTTTGGCAGATGCAGAATCTATTTCTGCAAGCTGGTCAATAATGCTATTAAGATCTTGGCTCATAGTATGCCTCCTTGATGATAAAGATAAAAAGCCCCGGTATCTTACCGGGACATCGAAATTTTAGGCAAGAGTACAAATGTACCCTCCTTGGTACTTTTTTATGTATTTTACTACTTTTTTTAAAAAATACAACAAAAAACTTGAAAAATTTATAAATTAAAACTAAAATTCTAATGAAAATAAAGTTTGTATAAAATGAGCTGAATTAAAGTCAACAAAAGCCATTTTATTTTAAAGTATAATAAATAAGAAAGGATAAAATAGTGATAAATTTATTGGGCAAAAATCGAGCTGATGCGAATGTCCGGGGTTTAGAACTATTATATGAAAGAAATATGAGACTTAGAAATGTACCTGGTTCCAGAGAGGCAATTGCAGATAGTCCGTTGGCAGTCAATGAACCGACAGAGTTAAAAGGAAGATGGAAGGAAGAGTTTGGAAATGAAAATCCGATCAGAATAGAAATCGGAATGGGAAAAGGAAAATTTATTACAACGCTGGCGCAGCAGAATCCTGATATTAATTATATTGGTATAGAGAAGTATTCCAGTGTCTTAATCAGGGCAGTAGAAAAATGTGAGGAATTGGAAGTCCCAAATCTTAGATTTATAAGAATGGAAGCGGAATATATCTGCGATGTTTTTGAGGATGGGGAGATAGACAGAATTTATCTGAATTTTTCAGATCCATGGCCAAAGGACAGACATGCTAAAAGACGTCTGACTTCAAAGCAATTTTTTGATAGATACGATGTTGTTTTGAAAAAAGAAGGGATTGTAGAATTTAAAACAGACAATGATTTATTATTTCAGTTTTCATTAGAGCAGGTGCCTGAAGCAGGATGGCAATTGGCAGAACAGACATGGGATCTGCATAATGACGACAGACTGATGGAAGGAAATGTAATGACGGAGTATGAGAGTAAATTTTCTGCTATGGGAAATCCAATACATAAATTAATTGCAAAAAGATAAATAGAAAAAAGAGCCTGTAACTTCATCTGGAATTACAGGCTCTTCTTCTATTTATTATTTCTTTAATCTATTTCTTAAATTTGTAAAAATTTTCGAATGTTTATTATTTTTTCGAACCTTCTCATTCTTTAAGACCGGTAGGTCGATTTCTTTTTCTTTTAGACGTCTATCTACGGTCTCTTCCATTAATCCTGTTATTACCGCTACGCACGGAACTCCCAGTAACATACCAAATACTCCTGCAAGCCAGCCACCAATAGTAATTGCAAAAATAATCCATAACGGGCGAAGTCCTGTAGAATCTCCCAGAATCTTTGGACCAATAAGATTTCCGTCTAACTGCTGTAAAACGATAATTAATACGCCTAGTACAAAAGCACTTTGAAGAGAGTAAATACATAACAGTAATACACTAGGAATTCCACCAAGAAACGGTCCAAAGTATGGAATCATATTTGTAACACAGACAATAATGCTGATAAGTAATGCACATTCAGTAAATCCACTGATACCAAACAATCCAATAATCATCATACTGACAAAACAAAGAATTCCTATTATCAGGGAATCAATCATTTTCCCATCGAAGAAATTGCTAAAAATACGAATAGAACGTTTCACAACATTCCAGATTTTTTTTGCACGTTCCGGTTTAAAGAAAGCAAATACTACTCGTTTGATACCACGTGCCTGCATTTTCTTGTCTATAATCAGATAACAGGAAACGATAATTGCAACAATAAAGTTAAAAATGAATTTTAAAACACTGAAACCGGTATCAACAATCGTTGTTGTAAGACTGGTGATTACCTTATTTAAAGTATCCTGCAATGTGGAATCAGTGTTCATTATTGTTTTTTGAATATATTTAAAATCTACATCCGGAAATCTTTGGGATAAATTATTTATAAAATCCATAATGGACTTTGCCCAATCAGGCATCTTCTCCAATAAAAGTGTTAAGCTGTGAATGATTTCAGGAATTAAATACATCATTCCAACAGTTATAACACCAATAACTAATATATAGGAAAATAGTATAGCCAGTATTCTGCTCAGAGCATCATTTTTGATATGCAGACATTTGTTAAATACAGTTTTCCGCATCCATGAAACAAGAGGATTGATTAAAAAGGCAATGAGTATACCGATAAAAAACGGTGATAATGTCGAAAAGAGATTTCCTAATATATTAGATGTTTCTTCCCAAAGGAAAACTGATCGTACAATTATCGCCATAATAAGAACAGTAACTATACAGTAAATACTGATTGTAAAATATCTGCTGTTCCCTTCAAATTTGTTTTTGTTATCATTCATAATAGTGGGTCTCCTAATACTGAATTTAATCGTAATATATTAAGTATAAGTACAAAAGAAAATAAGTACAAGGGAAAAAGGGCAAAAAGATAAAATTAAGTTATGCAAATGTTGGATAGTGTTATTATTCAATAGTAGATTTCCTAAAAATATGGTATAATCGGCATATAAAATTGGGGAGTTACATGGTAATGCAGATTAGCAGCAGGAAAAAATTTATCTGTCTTTTATTGGCAGTGGGTATGCTTTTATCAGGAATGTGCTTTGAAGAGATTCGGGCAGATTTTATTTTGATGGAAGAATATCAGGAGCAGTCAGCAGAACAAACCGGTAACTCTATAGGGATAGAGCATCGGACATACGACAGCGAGAAGATGATTCACAACTTTTTACAAAGCAGAAAATCATCTTCTACTTTGTTCTCCATGAAAGAGAGAGTTTTTTCTCCGGAAGCACGTACAGAAGAAATTTTAGTCCGGAATTTTGCACCAATTTCTGTGAAGGCAGTTGGCAAAGGACGTCAAAAGACGATGGAGTCTTTCATTCAAAGTCCGTATTATGCAAAGAATACAGAAGAGTTCTTTTGGTATTTATATCCCCAAAAGCGTTTACGGCTTTATAATAATGAAGCTGTTATTCGGTATATACATGAAAAGGATGGGAAAAAACGCTCTGTTTATATGATTTGATAAAAAATATAGACGGAGGAGAAGAAAATGGTAGAGACAATTACAGTTGTAATTTTGGCAGTGATTGTGTTATGTGCCAGTGCTTTTGGTGTTTGGTACATAAATCATGGTGAAGACGAAGACAGCCAAGATACAAATAAATAGAAATATATAAACTGTTTCCGGAGTTTTAGAGATAACATAATTTTTAAAACTCCGGAAATATTTTATTGTATAGGAAGAGTTTTTCAATATTGTCTCATGTTTTCAACATTAAAGTTTTCCGATATTTTGCAGAAAAACACAAAAATTCGCAAAAAAGAAAAAATTAGTAAAATATCTCTTGAAAAATTGGATAAACTATTATATAATAACATTCGTCGCTAAACGACAGAATTATTAATAAACGCGCCTCTAGCTCATTTGGTAGAGCACCTGACTCTTAATCAGGGTGTGCAGGGTTCGAGCCCCTGGAGGCGCACGCGGGTACCGGTTCGGACGTTAAATCGTTTGGGTTGGTACTTTTTGTTTAAGCGAAAAGCCATGCAAAAAGAAAGAAAAGATTACTTCGTGGGAGCTTGCTCACAAAAAAGTAATCTTTTCTTTCTTTTTATACGGCGTTCGCCGTACAGTGAGAAGGAGCAAAGCGGATTCGAACTGTAGCATGGCTTTGAGTAATGTGTACCGCAATTACTGCAGCATGGCTTTAAATAATTGAAAATTACATAAAATAAGAAATAGTACATTGGAAATAATAAAAATTGGCATCAAAAACCATTAAATTAATGACAAATACTCCTTTACAAACCATTAAAATAATGGTTTAATATAAAAAAGAGGTGATTATAATGGGAAATAAAAAATATGCAGTTTTAGATTATATTACAGCGGATGTTGTTAAAAGAGTAAGAAAAAAAGTAAATCTTACACAAAAAGAGTTTGCTAGTTTTATCGGGGTGTCAAAACCAACAATTGAAAGATGGGAAACAGGTAAAAGCAAAATAACAGGACCAGTTGTATTGCTTTTGCAAATATTGGATGAACACCCGGAATATATTGACAGTTTTTTTATTCCGCCTAAAAAGTTTCCATTGAGATTATACTATATGTATAAGGAAAAAATATGTACAATTATCGATGTTGATGATAACAACAGACAAGTCCAAATTTTCAATTATACAAAACAGGTGATGTTTAGAGCATTTGGAAATGTACTTAATCCAACATATGAGGAGTATATAGATTTTTTGAAGTCCAGAACATTTCCTGAAACACGAGATAAATTGAAATTAATATTAAAAGATTTGGATTTGCCCTTTTATGATCCATTTATGATTATTGAAAAAACAAATGGAAAAATGGCAGAAGACGATTTTTGGATTCGAATTGAGAGGTAATAATGGTAAAACTATTTGAACAAAACATTAAGAAAAATGAACGTCAATCATCAAAAGGAAACCAACTTAAGTGGCAGAAAGACAATATATGGTACAAGGCCGATTATACAGGGTATGAAGGATTGGCTGAATATGTAATCTCTCATTTGCTACAATATTCGACACTAAAGGAAAACGAATTTGTACTATATGATTTAGAAGAAATTAAATATAAAAGCAATATATATAAAGGGGTAAAAAGTAAAAGTTTTATAAAAGATGATTGGCAGATAATAACATTAGAGCGACTTTTCAAGATGGTTTATAACGAAAGTTTGTATCAATCGATATATAAGATTTCAGATTATAGGAATAGACTTGAATTTTTAGTAACCCAAATAGAAAAAATAACAGGGCTTACTGAATTTGGAAAATACATTAATAAATTATTTACAATAGACGCATTTTTTCTAAATGAGGATCGACATATGCATAATATAGCTGTGTTAATGAACGGAGTGGGGCAATATAATTATTGTCCAATATTTGACAATGGAGCAGGTTTGTTATCAGATACAGTAATGGATTATCCAATTAATGGAGAAATAATATCAATGATAAATGAAGTTAAAGCAAAAAGTATTTGTGACAGCTTTGAAGAACAACTAGAAATATCAGAATTGTTATATGGAGATAATTTGAAATATTATTTTACTAAAAAAGATGTTGAAGACATAGTAGACAGTATATTAATTTATGATCAGGATACAAAGGACCGTGTCAAAGAAATTATATTTCAACAAATGCGAAGATATCAATATTTGATAGAAAAAAATAAGAATGAATACAAAACGGTAAGGGGTTAAAGAAATTAATTGTCTGCTTGTTCATATCAGAAAGGTAACCAATCTCTTTCACATTGAAAAAATCACTAAACTGTGTATAATAATAATCAACAAACAGTGGAGGTGCTTATGGCAGAGAAAAAGACAAAGACTGTTGCAAAAACAGATGAAGAAAGATATTTAGAAGCAAAAAAATTAACAGATGCAACGCCATGTCTTATGAGAGATAAAGAAAAAGCAGAAATATATGATAGTATCGCAAAGATATATGAAAGTTTAGGAGACTATAAAGACTCAGAAACACTGTACAAGGAAGCAAAAGAACAGGCAAATAAATATAAAGAGCAAATCAAAGAAAAAAATGAAAAAGAAAAGCAGCAGAGAGAAAAAGCTGAAGCTGAAAAAGAAGAGAGTAAAGGTATTTTAAGAAAAGTTATTCTTTCGTTGATTTTATTTCTTATCATTGCAGGTATCGGAGGGGCTGTTTATCTTAAAACAAAACCGGGACGTTATGCAAGAGCAGATTTTTATGAAAAAATAGAAAATTATGAGAAATCATATAAAATGTTTCATAATTTAAAAGACTATAAAGACAGTGCTGACAGAAGTCAGGAGAGCAGATATGGATTTGCAGTCCAGTCAAAAGAAAATAACCAATACACAGATGCAAAAGATGCATTCAGAGCTTTGGATGATTATAAAGAAAGTAAGTCATTACTTACAGAATTAGAAATCGATAATATAAAGAACTCAGAAATTGGAACAAGTGTATTATTTGGAGAGTATAAATGGCTTATGGTAGAAAAAGAAGCAGATAAAGTACTGCTTGTAAAATCTGAGCCAATAAATGGTTATCCGTATCATGAGACGAATGAAAATATTACCTGGGAAGAAAGTACTCTCAGAGATTATTTAAATTCAGACTTTTTAGATAAGACATTTTGTCAGCAGATGAAAGATAAGATATTACAAACAAATATTGTCGTACCGGATAATGAACAGTATAGAACAAAAGGCGGAAGAAAGACAACAGACAAGTTGTTTTTGCTGAATGACAAGCAGGCACAGGAGTACAAAAAAATATTGGATAATTATTTGAGAGACTGGTGGTTAATTAATCCAGGAAACAGTCAGAATACAGCACAGTACGTGTCGTATGGAGAAGTTATGGATTATGGATATGAAGTAAGTAACAAAAATATCTATATTCGTCCGGCGATGTGGGTGTCTATAAAATAAACGATATAAGGAAAAAAAGTGAACGATTGTTATAAAATTTTAACAGTTATGGTCTATAGTTAAAAAAATTTATAACAATCGTTCATTTTTTCTTTACTGACATTCAAAATTATATTCCACAATGCAGCGTTCGCAGGCATTTACAACTGTGGTTTCTTCGAAAGTGTCAAATCTTTTGAATTTATGTCCATAAGATTTATGCACATGCCCATGGACAAAGTATTTCGGTTTATGTTTTTGCATAATATCCCGAAATACGGAAAAGCCCTGATGAGGTAAATCCGTGCCATCGTTCAGTCCCTTTGCAGGAGAATGTGTTACAAGAATGTCAATCCCTTTTTTCAAAAATATTTTATGGCGGAGCCGCCGATATCTTTTTCGCATCTGTTTTTCAGTGTATTGAAAATGTCCCGGACGGTATCTCATAGACCCGCCCAGTCCCATAATGCGGATTCCCTTATATACAAATAAATTATCATCAATGCAGATACATCCTTCGGGTGGAGATGTAATGTACCGCTCATCATGGTTTCCGTGTACATACAGTACAGGAACGTGGGATAAAGTTACTAAGAATGATAAATATTGTGGTTTTAAATCGCCACATGAGATAATTAAATCAATATCTTTAAACTGGTCAGGAGAATAATGATCCCAGTAGTATGAAGATTCTTCATCTGAAACGAATAATATTTTCATAAATCAAGTTCCTTTACTTATTTAATCCCTGTTGAATTGCTACAGGCTTTGCATTTTCTTCCAGCTCATCAATGACCGGAATTTCACCAATAATATTGTCGGACAGCCAATCCATAGTAATAATATCGTCAGGGGATAATGTCTGATTTTCTCCATTTCGAATTGTTTTATCCTGAGAGTAAATCACACCGGAAAACGGATTAAAATCACCTGAACGTATTGTTTTTGCAAGGAGTTCTATTAGTCTTTTCGTACCTTCCGGCAGCCAGGGAGAAGAAATAATATCAATTGCATTTTCTGCCATTCCCCACCAGTAATTAATTGCTTTGGCACTTTTTGTGTCGTCAGATTTCCAAGTTCCATCCAATATGGCACGTATCAGTTGTTCATAAAACCGTCCCCAATGATATACCGGAATTGCAAGATTCCAGATGCCATCAGCAAAAACTTTATATAAACCGTAGTACCTTGTTCCCGCTTCCGGGACTGAGAGGTTTTTATCTGAGACAATATCCGGATGAACCTTTTTTAACTGCTCTTCTATATCTAAATCTTTCAGACAACTCCACATCAAATGAATGTTTGCTCTGGGATTTGTCATCTTTACACCTAATGCGAAAGCATTAATATTTGCAATTGTGCCATAAATTGGGTAATCAGCAATATATCCGATAACATTGTTTTCTGTCATGGCACCGGCTACAGCTCCCATAATGAATTTTGCTTCATGCATTCTGGAATAGTAAGTTCTCATGGAACTGTGTGGATCATGCAGCGAACAATTCAAAATGGTTGTTTTGGGATGTGCAATTGCAGCTTTAAGGCTTGCCTGAGAGAATGTTGG